>JACIXM010000411.1 GCA_014360395.1 Actinotalea sp. | reverse complement strand
CGGCGGCGCGGAGACGCTCGGCGGGCACGGTCGTGGAGGTCTCGATCACCCCACGAGGGTAGTTCCTGCCCGTCGACCCGACCGGACGGACGGGCTCACAGCAGGTCCTCACGCCCCGCGGCGCGCAGGGCGTCCACGACGCCCTTGACGCCCTGGGCGTGGTCCCGCGTCGTCACCAGGACCGCGTCGGGCGTGTCCACGACGACGGCGTCCGGCAGCCCCAGGACCGCGACGAGCCGCCCCGACGAGGCGGCGACGAGCGGCCGCTCGGCGTCGACGGCGAGGACGGCGTCCCGCGGCCCGAGCACCCGCACGTCGTCGGCACCGGCAGGCAGGAGACCGGCCAGGGAGGCGAAGTCGCCGACGTCGTCCCAGGCGAAGTCGCCCGGGACGACCGCCACGCCACCCTCCGCCGCGACCGGCTCGGCGACGGCATGGTCGATCGCGATGCGCTGCAGGCCCGGCCACACCCGCTCGAGCACGTCCGCACGCCGGGGGGTGTCCCAGGCGGCGGCGATCTCCCGCAGCCCGGTGTGCAGCTGCGGCAGCAGCCGCTCCAGGTGACCGAGGAGGACCTGGGCACGCACCAGGAAGATGCCGGCGTTCCAGCGGTACTCGCCGGTCGCCAGGTACTCCGCGGCGGTCTCGGCGTCCGGCTTCTCGGTGAACCCCGCGGCCACCCGGGCGTCGGGAGCGTCGGGCAGCCCGAGCGAGACGCCGCTGCGCACGTAGCCGAAGGCGGTCGACGGCCCGGTCGCGGCGATCCCGATCGTGACCACGTGCCCCGCCCGGGCCGCGACCACCCCCTGCCGCACCGCCTCGGCGAAGCCCGGCCCCGCGTCGATGACCTGGTCCGCCGCGAACGACCCGACGACGGGGTCGCCGTGCCGCTCGGCGAGCACCGCGGCCGCCAGGCCGATGGCGGCCGTCGAGTCGCGCGGCGAGGGCTCGGCGAGCAGGTCCCGCGGGGCCAGGCCCGGCAGCTGCGCCCGCACCGCCTCGACGTGCCGCTCCCCCGTCACGACGACGACGCCCCGGCCCAGCGGCGTGAGGCGGTCGACCGTCGTCTGGAGCAGGCTGCGCCCGCTGCCGGTCAGGTCGTGCAGGAACTTGGGGGCGCCCGCGCGCGACAGGGGCCACAGCCGGGTGCCGGCGCCCCCGGCCGGCACGATCGCGTAGAGGTCGGGATGGCTCGTCACGCCGCCATCCTGGCAGGGCTGCACGATGTGGCCTTGATCACAGCACGGGTCCCGTCCGGGCGCGGGACGTGCGGGACGGGACCGTCGACCCTTGCGGATCGCTGAGCCCTGCCGGACCCTCCCGGCCCGGACGGTCGTAGAGTGTGGGCGCGGCATCGCGCCCGGCAGCACCGACCGGGACCACCGCCGTGACGACGTCGTCCCTCGACCGGAGGTCCAACAGTGCCCGAGAAGCCGGCCGGCACGCTCTACCGAGGCCGCGAGGGGATGTGGTCCTGGGTGGCCCACCGCGTGACCGGCTTCCTGATCTTCTTCTTCCTCCTCGTCCACGTGCTCGACACCTCGCTCGTGCGGGTGTCGCCCGAGGCGTACAACGTCGTGATCGGTGCGTACAAGAACCCGATCATGGGCCTCGGCGAGGCAGGCCTGGTCGCCGCGATCGTCTACCACGCCTTCAACGGCATCCGCGTCATGCTCGTGGACTTCTGGTCCCAGGGCACCCGGTACCAGCGGGTCATGCTCTGGGTCGTCGTCGGGCTGGTCGTGGTGACGATGGCGGGCTTCCTCCCCCGGCACCTCTCGAACATCTTCGGAGGCTGAACCATGGCGACGACGACCCCCACCGGCACCCTCGCCGCCCCGCGCAGCGCGCGCGCGACCCGGTCCCGCGGCTCCTCGCGGACCAACATGGAGATGGTCGGCTGGCTGTTCATGCGCCTGTCCGGCGTCCTGCTGATCGTCCTGATCTTCGGCCACCTCTTCGTCAACCTCATGGTCGGCGAGGGCATCAACCGCATCGACTTCGCGTTCGTCGGCGGCAAGTGGGCCGATCCGTTCTGGCAGTTCTGGGACCTGGCGATGCTCTGGCTCGCGATGATCCACGGGACCAACGGGATGCGGACGATCATCAACGACTACGCGGAGCGCGACCGCACCCGCCTGGTCCTCAAGGCCCTCCTGTACCTCGCCTTCTTCGTGACGGTGGTGCTCGGGACCCTGGTCATCTTCACGTTCGAGCCCTGCCCGATCGGCGCACCGGCGGAGCTGCTGCCGTCGTTCTGCCCGGCACCCTGACCCCTCACCGACCCGTCCCGGCGGTCGCTGCGGACCCTCCACCGACGAAGGACTGACGAGAACCGATGCAGACCCACCAGTACGACGTCGTCATCGTCGGAGCGGGCGGCGCGGGCATGCGTGCAGCGCTGGAGTCCTCGACTCGCGCCCGGACCGCCGTGATCTCCAAGCTCTACCCGACGCGCTCCCACACGGGTGCCGCGCAGGGCGGCATGTGCGCCGCCCTCGCGAACGTCGAGGAGGACAACTGGGAGTGGCACACGTTCGACACCGTCAAGGGCGGTGACTACCTGGTCGACCAGGACGCCGCCGAGGTGATGGCCAAGGAGGCCATCGACGCGGTGCTGGACCTGGAGAAGATGGGTCTGCCGTTCAACCGCACCCCCGAGGGCCGGATCGACCAGCGCCGCTTCGGCGGGCACACGCGCAACCACGGCGAGGCCGCGGTCCGCCGCTCCTGCTACGCCGCGGACCGCACCGGCCACATGATCCTGCAGACGCTGTACCAGCAGTGCGTCAAGCAGGACGTCGAGTTCTACAACGAGTTCTACGTGCTCGACGTGATCCTCACGCACGACCTCACCGCCGGTGAGGTCCCCGCGGGCGAGGAGGTCGCCGTCGCCGGCGTCGTCGCCTACGACCTGGCCACGGGCGAGATCCACGTCTTCCGCGCCAAGTCCGTCGTGTTCGCCACGGGCGGCGCGGGGAAGATCTACAAGACCACCTCCAACGCCCACACCCTCACCGGCGACGGCATGGCGCTCGCGCTGCGACGGGGCATCCCGCTGGAGGACATGGAGTTCTTCCAGTTCCACCCGACGGGCCTGGCGGGCCTGGGCATCCTGCTGTCCGAGGCGGCCCGCGGCGAGGGCGCGATCCTGCGCAACAGCGAGGGCGAGCGCTTCATGGAGCGGTACGCGCCCACCATCAAGGACCTGGCTCCGCGCGACATGGTCGCGCGCGCCATGGCCAACGAGGTCCGGGAGGGTCGCGGCTGCGGCCCGAACAAGGACTACGTCCTGCTGGACCTCACGCACCTGGAGCCCGCGCACATCGACGCGAAGCTGCCGGACATCACCGAGTTCGCCCGCACGTACCTCGGGGTCGAGCCCTACACCGAGCCCGTCCCCGTCTACCCGACGGCGCACTACGCGATGGGCGGCATCCCCACGACGATCGACGCCGAGGTGCTGCGCAGCAACACCGACGTCGTCCGCGGCCTCTTCGCGGCCGGTGAGGTCGCCTGCGTGTCGGTGCACGGCTCCAACCGCCTGGGCACCAACTCGCTGCTGGACATCAACGTGTTCGGCAAGCGCGCCGGCATCGCGGCGGCCCGCTACGCCGAGACGGCCCCGTGGCACGAGATGCCCGACGACGCCGCGACGCCCACGGTCGAGTACATCGAGCGCCTGCGCGACCACGCGACCGGCGAGCGCATCGCGGACATCCGCCGCGACCTGCAGGAGACGATGGACCGCAACGCCCAGGTGTTCCGCACCGCGGACTCCCTCACCGAGGCGCTGGCCGACATCGCCGCCCTGAAGAAGCGCTACCGCGACGCGAGCGTCCAGGACAAGGGCCGCCGCTTCAACACCGACCTCATGGAGGGCGTCGAGCTCGGCTTCCTGCTCGACCTGGCCGAGGTCGTCGTCGTCGGCGCGCTGGCCCGCGAGGAGTCCCGCGGCGGGCACTTCCGCGAGGACTTCCCCAGCCGTGACGACGAGAAGTTCATGCAGCACACCATGGCCTACCTGCGTCCGGGTGCCGGGGGCGAGGGGACCGTGGAGCTCGACTACAAGCCGGTGATCGTCACCCGTTACCAGCCGATGGAGCGCAAGTACTGATGACTGCTCTCGCCGAGACCACCGAGACCTCGACCGAGGCCGGGGCCGTCCCCAGCTTCGACGTCACCCTGCGCATCCGCCGGTTCGACCCCGACACCGGCGCCGAGCCGCGGTGGGAGGAGTTCACCGTCACCGCGCACGGCACCGACCGCGTGCTGGACGCGATGCACAAGGTGAAGTGGGAGGTCGACGGCTCACTGACCTTCCGGCGGTCCTGCGCGCACGGCATCTGCGGGTCCGACGCGATGCGCATCAACGGTCGCAACCGCCTGGCGTGCAAGACCCTGCTCAAGGACCTCGACCCGTCCAAGCCGATCGTCATCGAGCCCATCAAGGGCCTGCCGGTCATCAAGGACCTCGTCGTGGACATGGAGCCGTTCTTCGCGTCCTACCGCGAGGTCATGCCGTTCCTCATCACGAACGGGAACGCGCCGACCAAGGAGCGCCTGCAGTCCCCGGAGGACCGGGCGCGCTACGACGACACCACCAAGTGCATCCTCTGCGCCGCCTGCACGTCCTCGTGCCCGGTGTTCTGGACCGACGGGCAGTACTTCGGCCCGGCCGCGATCGTCAACGCCCACCGGTTCATCTTCGACAGCCGCGACGAGGGCGCCGCCCAGCGGCTGGAGGTCCTCAACGACAAGGAGGGCGTCTGGCGCTGCCGGACGACCTTCAACTGCTCCGAGGCGTGCCCCCGCGGCATCGAGGTCACCAAGGCGATCCAGGAGGTCAAGCGCGCGATGATCACCCGCGCGTTCTGACCGACGGTGCCGTGCCGACCGGCCGCGCTCCGCGGCCGGTCTCGGCGGCCCGCTGGGCGGGCGGCCTCAGCGCCCCCGCCCGCTGCGCTGCGGGGTGCCGAGGCGGAACGGCCTGACGGGGCGCCACACGCCGTCGTCGCCGTGCTCGTAGACCTGGACCGTGTCCACGGCGAAGACCGCCTCGAAGCCCGCCATCTCCGTGAAGGCGCGGTCCAGGGCGTCGTCGGCGACGTCGTGGGCCACGGTGACGTGCGGGTGGTAGTTGAACCGCACGTCCTGGGCCAGCGGCCCGCTGCGCACCGCGGACTCGAGCAGCTCGCACTCCGCGATGCCCTCGACCACCTGGATGAAGACGACGGCGCTCACCGGCCGGAACGTCCCGGTCCCCCGCAGGTGCAGCCGGAAGGGCTGGTGGGCTGCGGCGACGTCGTCCAGGTGCGCGTAGACGTCGGGCACGTCCTGGGGGTCCACGACGGTGGGACCGAGCAGCGTCACGTGCGGCGGGATGTCCCGGGCCAGCGGGTCGCCGAAGCCGGCCCGGGCCGCCTGGAGCTGCGCCCCGTACGGCTGCGGCACCTCGATGGCGACGCCGATCCGGCGCTGGTCGCCGCTGCGCTCCGGCAGCCTCATCCGCGCACGCCCGCCGGCAGCAGCCCGATGCGGTCGTAGACGCGGTCCAGCGTCGCGCCGGCGATGGCCCGTGCCCGGTCCGCCCCCTTCGCGAGCACGGCGTCCAGCTCGGCCGGGTCGTCGAGGTAGGCGTGCACCTTCGCCTGGAAGGGCTCGAGGAAGCCGACGACGACGTCCGCGAGCTCCTTCTTGAGCTCCCCGTACCCCTTGCCGGCGAAGTGCTCCTCGAGCTCGGCCACGGGCCGCCCGCTGAGCGCCGAGTGGATCGTCAGGAGGTTGGACACGCCGGGCTTGGCCTGCCGGTCGAAGCGGATCTCCCGCTCGGCGTCGGTCACGGCGGAGCGGATCCGCTTCGCCACGACCTTCGGGTCGTCGAGCAGCTCGACGAGACCGTTGGGCGTCGACGCGGACTTGCTCATCTTCGACGTCGGCTCCTGCAGGTCGTAGATCTTCGCCGTCTCCCGCACGATGTGCGGCTCGGGCACCACGAAGGTGTCGCCGTACCGGGAGTTCACGCGCTGCGCGAGGTCCCGGGTCAGCTCCAGGTGCTGGCGCTGGTCCTCCCCCACGGGCACGAGCGCCGCGTCGTAGAGCAGGATGTCCGCGGCCATGAGCACCGGGTAGGTGAACAGGCCCACGTTGGCGGCCTCGGCACCCATCCGCGCGGACTTGTCCTTGAACTGGGTCATCCGGGAGGCCTCGCCGAACCCGGTGAAGCACGAGAGCACCCACGCCAGCTGGGTGTGCTCCGGCACGTGGCTCTGGACGAACAGCAGGGACCGCGTCGGGTCCACCCCGGCCGCGAGGTACTGCGCGGCGGTCCGACGTGTCCGCTCCCGGAGCAGCGCCGGGTCGGGGTTCACCGTCAACGCGTGCAGGTCGACGACCGTGTACAGCGCGTCGTGGTCGTCCTGCAGCGCCACCCAGCTCGTGAGGGCACCGAGGTAGTTCCCGAGGTGCAGGGAGTCGGAGGTCGGCTGCATGCCGGAGAGGATGCGTGGTCGCTGAACCGCGTCGGACATGGGGAGCATTCTCGCAGGCCGAGGGAGGTGACCCGGCCACCGCCGGGGGCCACCGGTCCTCAGGTGGCGTCGGGGTCGAAGGGTGGCGGGACGTACGGCGGGGCTGCGTCGCCGTCAGCCGGTGCGCCCGCCGCGGGCGCGGCCGCGGCGGCCCCCACCCCGGCGGTCCC
>JACIXM010000410.1 GCA_014360395.1 Actinotalea sp. | reverse complement strand
GACGACGTCCGCGTGCCCACGCTCGTGGAGCGGCGCACGCGGACGTCGTCATGACTGCGGGACAGGAGCGGTCAGAGACGCTCGCCCACGTAGTTGACGAGCTTGACGAGGCTGTTGGAGTAGCCCCACTCGTTGTCGTACCAGGCGACGACCTTGACCTGGTCACCGATCACCTTGGTGAGGCCGGCGTCGAAGATGCTCGAGGCGGGGTCCGTCACGATGTCGGTCGAGACGATCGGGTCCTCGGTGTAGGTCAGGATGCCCTTGAGCTCGGGGCTCTCGGAGGCGGCCTTGATCGCGGCGTTGACCTCCTCGACCGTCACCTCGCGGGAGGCGGTGAAGGTCAGGTCCGTGGCGGAGCCGGTCGGCGTCGGCACGCGCATCGCGTAGCCGTCGAGCTTGCCCTTCAGGTGCGGGAGGACGAGGGAGACGGCCTTCGCCGCACCCGTCGAGGTCGGCACCATGTTCAGGGCGGCGGCCCGCGCGCGGCGCAGGTCCTTGTGGGGCCCGTCCTGCAGGTTCTGGTCCTGCGTGTAGGCGTGGATCGTCGTCATGAGGCCGCGGACGATGCCGAAGTTCTCGTCGAGGACCTTCGCCATCGGGGCCAGGCAGTTCGTCGTGCACGAGGCGTTGGAGATGACGTGGTGGTTCGCCGCGTCGTACTCCGTGTGGTTCACGCCCATGACGAACGTGGCGTCCTCGTTCTTGGCCGGGGCCGAGATGATGACCTTCTTGGCGCCCGCGTCGATGTGCGCCTTCGCCTTGGTGGCGTCGGTGAAGAAGCCGGTCGACTCGATGACGATGTCGACACCGAGCTCGCCCCACGGCAGAGCGGACGGGTCGCGCTCCGCCATCGCCTTGATGGTCTTCCCGCCGACGGTGATGCTGCCCTCGTCGTAGGTGACGTCCTGCGCCAGGCGGCCCAGGATCGAGTCGTACTTCAGCAGCGTGGCCAGGGTCTTGTTGTCCGTGAGGTCGTTGACACCGACGACCTCGATGTCGGCGCCCGACTCCAGGACTGCGCGGAAGAAGTTACGTCCGATGCGGCCGAAGCCGTTGATTCCGACGCGGATGGTCACTATGCCCTCCTCAAGGCGCACCGCTTTCCCGGTACGCACGATGGGTCGTTGACGGGTTGCGCACGGCGGTGTACGCCCTGGGGACCGCACCACAGGCTCGATCTCGCTCCCAGATGTGCC
>JACIXM010000041.1 GCA_014360395.1 Actinotalea sp. | reverse complement strand
TTCGCGCCGGTCGTCGGCCAGGACGGCGTCGCCCGCCCGGTCACCGGCCCGGAGATGCGCCGGGACCCGCTCACCGGGGACTGGATCCCCATGGCGTCGCACCGGATGCACCGCACGCACCTGCCGGCGGCCGACTCCTGCCCGCTGTGCCCGGCCCGCCCCGGCTCGGCGTACAGCGACGGCGAGGTCCCGGACACCGACTACGACGTCGTCGTCTTCGAGAACCGCTTCCCCGCGCTCATGCAGCTGCCCGGGGTCGCGGTCGACCACACCTGGCAGGTCGACGACGACCCGCTGTGGCCCGCCCGCCCGGCCGCCGGGCGCTGCGAGGTCGTCTGCTTCTCCTCCCACCATGAGCAGTCCTTCACCGACCTCACGCCGCAGCGGGTGCGCACCATCATCGAGGCGTGGGCCGACCGCACGCGCGAGCTGTCCGCGCTGCCCGGCATCGAGCAGGTGTTCTGCTTCGAGAACCGCGGCCGGGAGATCGGCGTGACGCTGCCGCACCCCCACGGGCAGATCTACGCGTTCCCCGTCGTCACCCCGCGGACCCAGGCGATGCTGCACCGCGCCGCGGAGCACCGCGCGGCCACCGGCGGCGACCTGCTGCGCGACGTGCTGGACGCCGAGCGGCGAGCCGGCACCCGCGTCGTCCTGGAGTCCGAGCACTGGACCGCCTACGTCCCCGCCGCTGCGCGCTGGCCCGTCGAGGTGCACCTCGCCCCGCTCCGCGACGTGCCGGACCTGCCGGCGCTCACGGACGCCGAGCGGGACGACCTCGCCGTCGTCTACCTGGAGCTGCTGCGGCGCCTGGACCGGTTCTTCGTCGACCCGGCCACCGGCGCCCCGCTGCCGCTGCCCTACATCGCCGGCTGGCACCAGGCCGTCGTCGGCGAGGGACGCGACCTCGGCCGCCTGCACCTGCAGGTGCTGTCCGTCCTGCGTGCCCCCGGCAAGCTCAAGTACCTCGCGGGCGTGGAGTCCGGGATGGCCGCCTGGATCAGCGACACGACACCCGAGCGCATCGCCGCGCGCCTGAAGGAGCTCGGCCCGGTCCGGCTCTCGCCCGTCGCCGGGCCGCACGACCACCCCACGGAGGAGTCCCGATGAGCGAGCCGACGGTCCAGATGCTGCCCGCGTGGCCCCAGTCCGACGGCGCCGCCCGGGCCGCCGCCGCGTTCCGCGCGCGCTTCGGCGCCGAGCCCGACGGCGTCTGGTCGGCACCGGGCCGGGTCAACGTCATCGGCGAGCACACCGACTACAACGGCGGGCTGTGCCTGCCGATCGCCCTGCCGCACCGCACGTACGTCGCCCTCGCCACCCGCCCGGCAGCGGCCGACGGTGCCGCGGGCCACGACCCGGAGCTCGTCCGGCTGGCCTCCGCCCAGGAGTCCGGCGCGTGGGAGGGCCGGCTCGCCGACGTCGGGCCCGGCACGGTCCCGGGGTGGGCGGCGTACGCCGTCGGCGTGGCATGGGCGCTGCGGCAGGACGGCCACGCGGTGGGCGGCTTCGACGCCGTCGTCGACTCGTGCGTGCCCTACGGCGCCGGCCTGTCCTCCTCCGCCGCCCTGGAGTGCGCCGTCGCCGTGGCGCTGGACGAGGTGCACGGCCTGGGCCTCGCCGACGACGACGCCGGCCGGGCGCGCCTGGCCGCGGCGTGCATCCGAGCGGAGAACGAGATCGCCGGCGCCCCGACCGGCGGCATGGACCAGGCCGCGTCACTGCGGTGCACCGCCGGGCACGCCCTGCTGCTGGACAACCGCGACGGCTCGACCCGCCACATCCCCTTCGACCTGTCCGCGCACGGCCTGGCCCTGCTCGTGGTGGACACGCGGGCGCCGCACCAGCTCGCCGACGGCCAGTACGCCGCGCGGCGCGCCCAGTGCCACGCCGCCGCCGACGCCCTCGGCGTGCCGACGCTGCGCGAGGTGGAGGACCTCGACGCGGCGCTCGCCCGCCTCGGTACGGCCCTGCCCGCGGGGGCAGAGGTGGACGTCATCCGCCGCCGCGTCCGGCACGTCGTCAGCGACACCCGCCGCGTGGAGCTCGTCGAGCGCCTCCTCGACGCCGACGAGGTGGAGCAGGTCGGCCCGGTCCTGACGGAGGCGCACGCGTCCCTGCGGGACGACTACGAGGTGAGCGTGCGCGAGCTCGACCTCGCCGTCGAGTCGGCCGTCGGCGCCGGCGCGCTCGGCGGGCGGATGGTCGGTGGCGGCTTCGGCGGGTCGGCGGTCGCCCTGGTGCGCGCCGACGACGTCGAGCCGGTCGCGCAGGCCGTGGCAGGCGCCTTCGCCAGCGCCGGGCTGACCGCGCCGGCATTTCTCGTCGCCACGGCGGAAGGGCCCGCGGGCCGGTCGGCCTGAGATTGTCCGATACCGCGGCAATGATCGCCGCTGCACGCTTGAACGTCACCCTTTCGTGGCGATCACCTGCGTGGACAGCCGGGAAATCGATGCCCCAGGGCGTATTCCTGCACCGTCCGGAGAATGGCCGCACCATCCGATCAACGTAGTGTCGATCTCCCTCACAAACCCTTCACCCGGTGATCTAGGGCTGCATTTGCGGCGCCTTTTCCGCGGTGGTCGCATGGAGGCACGGACGACGCCGGTCCGGGCCCACCGGGACCGCCGGCGGATGCCCGGACCCTCCGTCACCACCCCGAGACCAGGAGGTCCTCATGATCACCAACGACCAGGTCCAGCAGGTCATCGGCACCACCGTGCGCAGCACCGACGGCGACAAGATCGGCAAGGTCGGGCAGGTCTACTTCGACGACGCCACCGGGCGCCCGGCGTGGGTGACGGTGCAGACCGGGCTCTTCGGGACCCGCGAGTCCTTCGTCCCGGTGGACGGCGCCGACCTGCACGACGGGGAGATCACCGTCCCCTACGCCAAGGACCGGGTGAAGGACGCGCCGAACCTCGACGCGGACCAGCACCTGAGCGAGGCGGAGGAGGCAGAGCTCTACCGCTACTACGGCGTCGACTACGGCACGGGCACCGACACCGACACCTATGCCGGGACGACCGGGACCGAGGACCACGGGCGCACCGACGCCGACCGCCGCGGCGGCACCGACGACGCGATGACCCTCTCGGAGGAGCACCTCGACGTCGACAAGGAGCGCGTGGAGACCGGCCGGGCCCGGCTGCGCAAGCACGTGGTGACGGAGAACGTCACCCAGACGGTGCCCGTGACGCGCGAGGAGGTCCGGCTCGAGCGTGAGCCGATCACCGACGCGAACCGCGACGAGGCCCTCGACGGCCCGGAGCTCACCGAGGGCGAGCACGAGGTCACGCTCCACGAGGAGCGCCCGGTCGTGCACAAGGAGACGGTGCCGACCGAGCGCGTGCACCTGGGCACCGAGCAGGTCACCGAGCAGCAGACGGTGAGCGACCAGGTCCGCCACGAGGAGGTCGAGACCGACCGCGACGGCCGCCGCTGAACCGGTCTCCCCTGACGGCCGGTCCCCATCCCCTCCGGACCGGCACCACGGCCCCCCGCCCGCGCGGGGGGCCGTCGTCGTCCGCGCGCCCGCCCCGGCGCGCCGATGGAGGGAGAGGTCCACGCCCGTCACTAGACTCGGGGCGCGTCGGACAGGGGGGCGACGGCGCCCGAGACGTCGGACGGCGGGAGGGACGGGGTGAGCACGACGCAGGTCGAGGGCGACCGCGCCCACGTCCGCCTCCCCCCGCACGGGAGCTCCGTCGGCGCCGCCCGCCGCTTCGTGACCACCACGCTGGAGGGCCACGGGCTCGACGAGGACCTCGTCGACGACGCCGCCCTCGCCACGAGCGAGCTCGTCACCAACGCGGTCCTGCACGCCCGGACGGACCTCGCCGTGCACGTGGAGGTCCTGGCGGGAACGGTCCGCATCAGCGTCGACGACGACGACGCCTCCCTGCCCGTCCTGCGCGACTACGGCAGCACGGCCACCACCGGCCGGGGCCTGGCCGTCGTCAGCGAGGTCGCCGCCCAGGTCGGCGCCGACCCGCTGCCCGGTGGCAAGCGTGTCTGGTTCACGCTGCGCGCCGTCCCCACCCAGTCGACCGGGCCCGTCGCCGACTCGAACCTGCCGACCGTCGCCCACGCCACCGAGCCGGCCGTGCGGGCCGCCGTCCTGCGCGACCTGCCCGTGGCGCTGTGGGAGGCGGGCCGCCGCCACGAGGAGGCGGCGCTGCGGGAGATGGTCCTCTTCCACGGGGAGCGCCTGCCCGAGGCGTTCGACGCCTGGGGGTGGTTCGGCGCCGCGATGACCGCCCACGCCCACGTCGACCGCGCCGTCGAGCACCAGGTGCACGAGCAGCGGCGGATCGAGACCGAGCTGACCGGACCCCGAGCCCGTCCCGCACTGCCCGGTGTCGAGACCGTGACCGTCGAGGTCCCGCTCGAGGAGGACCTCCCGGAGCGCCTGGCCCAGCTGCTGCGCACCCTGGAGGAGGCGGAGTGGCGCGCCGCGGCGGGCCAGCTCCTCATCCGCCCCGCGCTGCGCGAGGTCGTGGCGCTGCGGGACTGGCGCTGCGAGCAGATCATCGCCCAGGCGGAGGGCCGGCCGCCGCGCCCGTGGCCCGAGGTGCTCGCCGACGACGACGCCGCCCGACCCCAGGGCCGTCGGGTGCGCGAGGCCGTGCCCGCGCCGGACTGGGACGCCGCCGTCGTGCGACTCTCGACGGCCCCGGTGGTGGCCGTGGACGACCACGACCGCGTCCTGGCCGTCAGCGCCGTGGCCGCCGCACGCTTCGGGTGGCACCCGGCCGAGCTCGAGGGTCGCCGGGTGGTCTCCCTCGTCCCGCCGCGCCTGCGTGACGCGCACGTCGCGGCGTTCACCCGCTACCAGGTGGCCGGCCGGAGCACGGGGGTCGACCGGGACTTCGTCCTGCCGGTGCTCTGCGCGGACGGGCGAGAGGCCCCCTGCCGCGTCCGCGTGGAGACCACGAAGGTCTCGGGGCGCACGGTGTTCCTGGCCTGGCTGCGCTGACGCCGCCGCCGGGCTGGTCCGATCGGGTGACCTCTCCCACGGGGTGACCGAACCGAGATCGATCTCATCCCTCAGGATGACCCCCCGCCTGTGACCCCGTCGCTAGGGTCGCGGTGCAGCCGGTCACACAGGGGGGATCCGTACCATGACACGTTCCATGACCCGTCGCACGCCGACGGATGTCGCGCTCCGCTCCGCACCGCGGGGCAGCCGGCCCGCGGCGTTCGCCGCGCTCGCCCTCGTCCTCGCCGCGTGCAGCTCCGGCACCCCGGACGAGGAGCCGGCGGGCGAGTGGGGCAACGGGCCGCTGGACGCCTACTTCGAGCGCGTCTACGGCGACATGGACCAGGGCGCCTGGGACGAGCAGCAGCGCGAGACCGAGCAGCTCACCGCCGAGTGCATGGCCGAGCAGGGCTTCGAGTACGTGCCGGTCGACTGGTCGAGCATGAACGGCGGGGTCGTCGTCGGCGAGGACTCCGAGATCGAGTGGGGCAGCCGGGAGTTCGCCGAGCAGTACGGCTACGGCATGTCCAGCTGGCCCGGCATGGACGAGCAGCCCCTCGAGGAGGAGGAGCAGGTCTGGGAGGACCCGAACCAGGCCTACGTCGAGAGCATGTCCGACACGGAGCGGGACGCCTACTACATCGCGCTGTACGGCGAGCAGACCGGCCCTGAGGACCCCGAGGCCGAGTGGGAGTACGACTGGACCCAGGCCGGCTGCCAGGGCGCCGCCCAGCAGGCGGTCCAGGAGAAGTACGGCCTGGGCGGGGACCAGATGGGCGCCCTCCAGGAGGACATGGAGGCCCTGTGGGCCCAGATCCAGTCCGACGAGCGGGTGCTGGCCCTCGCGGGCCGCTGGTCGGACTGCATGGCCGACGCCGGCTACCCCGGGATGGCCTCGCCGGACGACCCCCAGCAGATCCTCTCGGACGAGCAGAACGCCATCTACGAGGAGGTCTACGGCGACGGCCTCATGGAGGACGCCGACTGGGAGGCGCTCGAGGCGGAGGTCCGCGAGCGCACCGCGGCGATGACGGAGAAGGAGATCGCGATGGCGGTCGCCGACTTCGACTGCAAGGACGCGATCGACTTCCAGAAGGTCCAGATCCAGGTCGCCACCGAGCACCAGAAGGCGTTCGTCGACACGCACCGGGCGGAGCTCGAGGCCTGGGTGGAGTCGGTCGAGGCGGCCCGCTCCTGATGGACCGCTCGACCCGCACCATCGCCGTCCTCGCCGTGACGGCCGTCGTGAGCCTCGGCGCCGGCCTGGGCCTGGGCCGCCTCGTGCAGTCCCCGGCGGAGGCGGCGGCAGCGGCCGCACCGCCGGAGGCGGGCCTCATCACCGTCCCGGTCGAGCTGCGGTCGCTGACCAACGACGTCGTCCTGCGCGGCGACGTCCTCTACGAGGACCCGGTCCAGGTCTCCCTGGAGATCGGCGACCTCGGCGGTCCCGCCGTCGTCACGGGCCAGGTACCCGAGCCGGGTGCGACGATCGACGCCGGCGACGTCCTGCTGGAGATCACCGGCCGGCCCGTCGTCGCCCTGCCCGGGACGCTGCCGGTCTACCGGACGCTGCGGGCCGGCGTGTCCGGCCCGGACGTCGTCCAGCTCAAGGAGGCCCTCGCCGCACTCGACATCGACGCCGGCGACACCGCCTCCCCGGTCTACGACGCCCGGGCCGCGGCCGGCGTCGAGGCCCTGTACGCCCGCATCGGCTACCCGGCGCCGTCCGCGGGGGTGGACGCGTCCGGCGCGACGGAGGGCGCCCGGGAGTCGCTGCGCGCCGCGCAGGAGCAGCTCACGCAGGCCCGGGCCGACCTCGCCCGCGCCCAGGCCGGGGGCCCGCGGTCCGAGCGTGTCCGCCTCCAGGCCGAGGTCGACAGCGCCCAGTACCGCCTGGACGCGGCCCGCGCCGCGTGCGCGACGCCGACGCCGGACATGCCGTGCGACCAGGGCGCCGTCGTCGACGCCCAAGGTGCGCTCGCCGTCGCGCTGGCCGCGCGGACGGAGGGGCAGGCGGCGCCGGACACCTCGGCCGAGCGGTCCGCCGTCGAGGCCGCCGAGCGTGCCGTGGCCGAGGCCCAGTCCGACCTCGCGGACGCGCTGACCGACGCGATGACGCCGCTCCCGGCCGGCGAGGTCGTCTACCTGGACGCCCTGCCCCGCCGGGTCGACGGGGTGGACATCCGGCGCGGCTCGACCGTCGCCGGCGGTCCCGTGATGAGCGTCTCCGGGGCCACGCTGCAGGTCGCCGGCACGGTGACCGCGGCCGACGCGGCCCTGCTCACCGTGGACTCCCCGGTCATGATCCAGCTGCCTGACGGGGAGGTCGTGGACGGCACCATCACGCAGATCGGCGGGGAGGACCCCGCGGCCGGTCGGGGCGGGTCCGACGGCGGTGCGGGTGGCGGGTCCGACGACGGCGCCGGCGGTGCGCAGGAGCGCAGTCGGACACGCGTCGTCGTCGTGCCGGCCGAGCTCAGCGAGGAGCAGCGGTCACGGATCCAGGGGATGAACGTCCGCATCACCGTCCCCGTCGGGTCGACCGCCGGGGACGTGCTCGCCGTGCCGATCGCCGCGCTGGACACCGGCGCGTCGGGTGAGGCGCGCGTCGAGGTCGTCGCGGCCGACGGGTCCAGCGAGCTGGTCACCGTGCGCACCGGGCTGGCCGCGGGCGGCTACGTCGAGGTCACGGCGATCCGCGGCTCGCTGCAGCAGGGCGACCGCGTGTCCGTCGGCGTGGGTGCCGGCGTGCGTGCGGACGAGGGCCCCTCCGAGGACGCTGCGGAGGACGAAGCGTGACGGTGCTCCGGCAGGACCCGCCGCAGGGGGTCGGGTCCGGGCCGGGGACCGTCGCGCGACCGGGCGAGCACCTCGCGGACGAGGTCCGCGAGGTGCTCGCGCTGCGCTCCGTGAGTCGCACCTTCCCCGGGCCCCCGCCGGTGGAGGCCCTGCGGGACGTCGACCTCGTGGTCCACCGGGGCGACTACGTGTCCGTCGTCGGGCCGTCGGGGTCCGGCAAGTCGACGCTGCTGCACCTCCTGGGGCTGCTGGACCGGCCCACGTCGGGGGACTACCTGCTCGACGGGACCCCGACGCGGGAGCTGTCCGAGGCCGACCGGTCCGCCCTGCGGGGCGGGCGCATCGGCTTCGTCTTCCAGTCCTTCCACCTCCTGCCGCACCGCACCGTCCTGGACAACGTGCTGCTGGCCACCCTGTACAGCGGGGTCCCCCGGGCGGAACGCCGGCACCGAGCCCTCGAGGCGCTGGACCGCGTGGGCATGACCCACCGACTGGACTTCCTCCCACCGGTGCTGTCCGGCGGTGAGCGCCAGCGGGTCGCCGTCGCGCGCGCCGTGGTCGCCTCGCCGCGGGTCCTGCTGGCGGACGAGCCGACGGGCAACCTGGACTCGGCGAACTCCGCGGGCGTCCTCGACCTCTTCGACGAGCTGCACCGCGACGGCCTGACGCTCGTGGTCATCACCCACGACGACGAGGTGTCCATCCGCGCCCGTCGGCGGGTGCGGATCGCCGACGGCACCCTGCGGGAGGTCTCGTGAGCCTGCCCACCGCCGCGCACCCGAGCCCGCCCGCCGACCCGCCCGGCGCCCGGTCAACCGCCACGCCCCCCGGACCCGCCGGACCGGAGGACGGCGCCCTCGCCGCGCTGTCCGCCGCCGCGGCCGAGCAGGCCGCCCGGGACGCTGCCGCACCGCGACGCCGTCGGTTCGGTCGGCTCGTTCCCCACCTGCCCGATCGGGTCGTCCCGCGCCTGCCCGCCCGGCTGCAGCGGCGCGATGAGGCCCGCGCGCCCCGGCTGGTCGCGCCGCCGCCGCCGCGGGACCGGTTCGGGCCCGCAGACCTGCTGGCCGAGGCGGCGCACGAGATCGGCGCCCGGCCCGGCCGTCTCCTGCTGACCATCGTCGGCACGGTGCTGGGCATCGGCTCGCTCGTCGTGACGACGGGTCTCGCCCAGACCGCCGCCGGCCAGATCAGCCGTCAGTTCGACGCGGTGGCCGCCACGCGCGTCGTCGTCGAGCCGGCGACGGCCCGCACCGCCAGTGGCTCACGGACGGTCGGCCGGATCCCGTGGGACGTCGAGGACCGGCTCGGCCGGATCGCCGGGGTCGAGCTGGTCGGCGCGCTCGGGCCGGTCGACACCGGCGGGCTCGAGGTGACCGCTCGGCCGGTCAACGACCCCTCCGCGCAGGCCTTCGCGGCGCCGTCGGTCGTCGCCGCCACCCCGGGGTTGCTCGCCGCGATCGACGGCCAGGTCGTCACCGGGCGGTGGTTCGACGCCGGGCACGACGCCCGCGCCGACCGGGTCGTCGTCCTCGGCGCGCGGGCGGCGCAGCGCCTCGGCGTGCTCCGCGTGGACCGCCAGCCCGCGATCTTCATCGGTGAGCGGCCGTACGCGGTCATCGGCGTGGTCGACGGCGTGCAGCGCCGCTCCGACCTGCTCGACGCGGTGCTCCTGCCGGTGGGCACGGCGCGGGCGGACTTCCGCGTCGGGGGCCTGGACCAGGCGCACGTGCGGATCGCCGTCGGCGCCGGGCCCGTGATCGCCGAGCAGGCGCCGTACGCCCTGGAGCCCAACACGCCGGAGGCGGTGAACGTCCAGGTGCCGCCGCCGGCGCCGTCGCTCCGGGAGAACGTCCAGGCGGACGTCAACGCGATCTTCCTCGCGCTGGGAGCCGTCGCCCTGCTCGTCGGGGCGCTGGGGATCGCCAACGTGACGCTGCTGTCCGTGCGCGAGCGGCTCGGGGAGATCGGCCTACGCCGGGCGCTGGGCGCGCGGACCCGCGACATCGTGGCGCAGTTCCTCACCGAGTCCGCCGTCATCGGCCTGCTGGGCGGGCTGGTCGGGGCCTCGCTCGGGGTCATGGTCGTCGTCGGGGTGTCCGTGGCGCGGGAGTGGACGCCGATCCTGCACACCGGCGCGGTGGTGGGCGCCGCGGCGCTGGGCGTCGTCATCGGCCTGCTGGCGGGCGCCTACCCCGCGTTCCGCGCGGCGCGGATCGAGCCCATCGCGGCCCTGCGCGGCACGGCCACCTGAGGCGCCGCCGGCTGCCGCGAGCCGTCGCCCGCTGGCGGGGCGCTCGTGGGGTGGATGTGGGCCGCTGACCGGCACGGACCCTCCCCACGAGCCGACGTCGGCGCCGTCGGGCACGCCGCGGGGAGGGCTTGTGCCGGATGCCGGTGCGAGCCCTCCCCACGAGCTCGCGGACGGGTCGGGGCGGCCGGGGAGTCGGTGCGTCGGCGGGCGATCAGGGGGGCGGCGGGGACTCCGTGCGGCGGCGGGCGGCGTCCTCGTGGGCGGCGAAGAAGAGGGAGTACGGCACGCCGTCGGACTCCGGCGGCAGGTCGGCGAGCTCCTGGAGCACGTCCGCGATGCGCCCCAGGGCCTGCTCCCACGCCGCCGGCGACAGCCGCACGCCCAGCCGCGCCGCCACGACCGACGACGGCGGCGCCTCGGCCAGCTCCTCCAGGAACGCGTCGACGAGCACCTGGTGCTGGCCCGGGACGTCCGGGGCGCGCCAGGACTTCCGCGTCGCCAGGTAGGGCACCTCCCGGGCCCCGCGGGCGCCGCGACGCTCAGCCTGCGCGGCGAGGAACCCGCGGTCGGCGAGGGTGCGCACGTGGTGGTAGGTCGTGCCGGGATCCTTGCCGAGCCGCCGGGCGATCTCCTTGTTGGTCAGGGCCTCATCCAGGCACATCCGCAGGATCCGCATCCGCAGCACCGAGCCGAGCGCGCGGGCGTCGGCCTCGGACGGGAGGTCCTCGACCCGCTCCCCGGCGCCGGGATGTCCGGGGCCATGCCCCGGCCCTGGTCCGGGGGAGCGCTCGGCCGACGACATGCCGCCAGCCTAAACTGATTGACACTTCCCAATCACTGAGCCAGGCTCGGCGGGTGACCAGCCCCACCGCGACGCGCCGCCGTTCGCTCGCCTACCACCGCAACTTCCGCCAGCTGTGGGTCGGCGACGCGTTCGGCCAGTTCGGCGCCCAGCTCACCGGGCTCGTCCTGCCGATCTTCGCGGTGACGGCGCTGGATGCGACGCCGTGGCAGATGGGCGCGCTGACCGCCGCCGAGACCGCCGCGTTCCTCCTCATCGGCCTGCCCGCCGGCGCGTGGGTGGACCGGATGCGCAAGCGGCGGACCCTCATCGTGGCCGATCTGGTCCGGGCGGTGGCCCTGGGCGTCGTCGTCGTGGCCGCGGCGACCGGGACCGCGTCCATCCCGCTGCTCATCGCAGCCGCGCTGGTCGTCAGCGCGGCGACGGTGTTCTTCGACGTCGCCCACCAGAGCTACGTGCCGGGCCTGGTCGGGCTGGACCACGTCGTCGAGGGGAACTCCAAGCTCCAGGCGACGCAGTCGGTCGCGATGGTCGTGGCGCCGGCGGTGGGCGGCGCCCTGCTGCGGGTCATCAGCGCCCCGGCACTCATCGCGACGACCGTCGGCACCTACCTCGTCTCGGCGCTGTGGCTGGGCCGGATCCGGCACGAGGAGACGCTGCCGCGCCGGGAGGACCGCCGGCCGCTGCGCACGGAGATCGCCGAGGGTCTGCGGTTCGTCGTGCACCAGCCGCTGCTGCGACGGATCGTCGCGTGCACGTCGATCGGCAACCTCTTCGGGTCCCTCGGCGGCGCCCTCCTGGTCATCTACGCCCTGCGGGTGGTCGGCCTGGACGAGGCCGCCCTCGGCCTGGTCTTCTCGCTCTCCGCGGCCGGCGGGCTCCTCGGTGCCGTCGCCGCCGAGCGGATGGCCCGGTGGATCGGCGAGGCGAAGGTCATCCCCGCCTCGGCGGTCGCCCTGGGCATCACCTACGCCCTCAACCCGCTCGCGGTCGTGCTGGCCGACGTGGTGCCCCCGGCGGCCGTGCTCGTGGTCGCGGGGTTCGGGTTCAGCTTCTGGGTCGTCGTCTACAACGTCGCGCAGGTGAGCTTCCGCCAGCGCCTGTGCCCGCCGACGCTGCTGGGCCGCATGAACGCCTCCGTGCGCTTCATCGTGTGGGGCACCATGCCGATCGGCGGGCTGCTCGGCGGCTGGCTGGGCACCGCCGTCGGCGTGGAGGGGTCGCTGTGGGTGGCTGCCGTCGGGATGACGTTCGCCGCGCTGCCGGTGGTGCTGTCTCCGCTGCGCACCCTCACCGCGCTCCCCCGCCCGGACGACGACGGCGCCGCGGGGTCTCAGAGGTCGTAGGTCACCACGAGGGGGGCGTGGTCGCTGAACCGCCGGTCGTACGACGGCGCCCGGTCCACCTCGGCCTTCTGCGCCCGCTCCGCGAGGGGCTCGGTGGCGATCTGGTAGTCGATGCGCCAGCCGGAGTCGTTGTCGAACGCCTTGCCCCGCCAGGACCACCACGTGTACGGGCCGGGACCCTCCCCGCCGAGGCGCCGGCCGAGGTCCACCCAGCCGCTGTCGAACCAGCGGTCGAGGTAGGCGCGCTCCTCGGGCAGGAAGCCCGCGGCCTTGAGGTTGCCCTTCCAGTTCTTGATGTCCACGTTCTGGTGGGCGATGTTGACGTCCCCGGCGACGACGGCGAGCGCGCCGCCCGCCCGCAGCTCCGCCATCCGGGCGCTGACCAGGTCGAGGAAGGCGTACTTCTCGTCCATCGACGGCGTGCCGACCGTCCCGGAGTGGATGTAGGTCGACACGACGCTGAGCGTGCCACCGTCGGGCAGCTCCAGCTCGGCCTCGACCCAGCGGCCGGAGTTCGTCTCGACGTCGTGGTCCAGGCCGATGCGCACGGCGCTCATCGGCAGGCGGGAGGCGATCGCGACCCCGGAGCGGCCCTTCGTCATGCACTCGTGGTGCGCGAGGTCCCAGACGTCGGTGTCGAAGAAGTCGGGCAGCATCTCGTCCGGCGCCCGGACCTCCTGCAGGAGCAGCACGTCCGGCTGCCGCTCGGCGAGCCAGTCGGCCATGCCGCGCTTGAAGGCGGCGCGGATCCCGTTCACGTTCACGGAGGCGATCGTCAGCACCGGACGATTCTCCCCCGGCCCACCGACCGGTCGGCGCACGCGCGTGATGGGTGAGACACCCGTCGGCTTGCCGACATGTGTCCCACCCCTGGCAGTCTCAGCGCAGGCCCGCCGCCGCCTCCGCCGCGTCGACGACGTTCGCCAGCAGCATCGCGCGCGTCATCGGCCCGACCCCGCCGGGGTTCGGCGACACCCATCCCGCCACTGCCCGCACCCCGGGGTCGACGTCGCCCACCAGGCGCGCCTTGCCCGTCTCCGGGTCCTCGGTCCGAGACACACCCACGTCGAGCACGACCGCGCCGGGCTTGATGTCCCCCGCCCGCACGATCCCCGGCACGCCGGCCGCAGCCACGATGACGTCCGCCGTCCGCAGGTGCGCGATGAGGTCGCGCGTCCCGGTGTGCGTCAGCGTCACCGTCGCGTTGTGCTCGCGGCGCGTGAGCAGGAGCCCGATCGAGCGCCCGACCGTGGTTCCCCGCCCCAGCACGACGACGTGCGCGCCGTTGACCGAGATCCCGTACCGCCCGAGCAGCTCGAGGATCCCCCGCGGCGTGCACGGCAGCAGCGAGTGGATCGGCTCGTTGACCCGCAGCACCAGCCGCCCGAGGTTCGTCGGGTGCAGGCCGTCGGCGTCCTTGGCCGGGTCGATCCGCTCGAGCACCGCGTTGACGTCGACGCCCTTCGGCAGCGGCAGCTGGACGATGTAGCCGGTGCACGCCGGGTCGGCGTTGAGCCGGTCGATCGCCGCCTCGACGTCGGCCTGCGTCGCCGTGGCCGGCAGGTCCTCGCGGATGGACGCGATGCCGACCTCCGCGCAGTCGCGGTGCTTGCCCGCGACGTAGGCGTGCGAGCCCGGGTCGTCGCCGACCAGCACGGTCCCGAGCCCGGGCACGATCCCGTGCTCCTGCAGGCGCGCGACCCGATCGGCCAGCTCGGCCTTGATCGCCGCGGCGGTCGCCTTGCCGTCCAGGATCTGCGCCTCGCCGGTCGGGCTCGCCGTCTCCGCGGCACCGACCGACCCGGTGGGCAGCGCGTCGTCGGTCGGGACGGACGGAACGAGCAGCGCGCCAGGACACGCTCCAGCTCCGGGCCGTGGCGGCCGACGACGTCCTGGCGCAGGTCCGCGAGCGTGCCGGCGGACACGTGCTCCGTCTCACGCCCGG
>JACIXM010000409.1 GCA_014360395.1 Actinotalea sp. | reverse complement strand
ATCGACAGGTCGCCCAGGTCGTACGACCGCTGGTCCGGGTGGCACAGGTAGGACGCCAGGAGGGTGTCCACGACGACCCCCGCCAGGACCAGCCCGCGCCCGGCGAGCGCGTGCCAGGCCTCCTTGGCCCCGTGGACGGCCTTCGTCGCGTCCGGGTCCGCGAGCCAGCGGGCCAGCGCCGCCTCGTCGTCCGGCCCGAGCTCCGGGAGGTCCACGACGACGGCGTGGTCGGCACCGTCGGCCACCGCGAGGGCCCACGCGTCGCCGCGGCCCGGCCCGGCGGTGCCGGCGACCTCGAGCGCCAGGCGGCGGCCCCGCCGCTCCTCGAGCCAGGCCCCGAGCGCGCCGGGGGCCGGGACGACCACGTCGAGCCGGAAGCCCTCCGCCTCGACGACGTCCTCGGGGACCATCGCGAACAGCCGCTCGCGCAGCGTCCGGAACTCCAGGGCGTCGAAGACGCGGTGCATCGCCTCCCGGTCCCACGGGCGCACCGCCAGGTCGACGGCACCCACGGGCAGCTCGACGTCCCGGACGGC
This sequence comes from Actinotalea sp., assembly GCA_014360395.1. Taxonomy (GTDB): domain Bacteria; phylum Actinomycetota; class Actinomycetes; order Actinomycetales; family Cellulomonadaceae; genus Actinotalea. The sequence continues at coordinate 5,889 of JACIXM010000409.1, read as the reverse complement.
CCCGTTGAGCCGACGGTTGAGGCGGACCTGGTCCAGGCAGGCCCGCAGGTTCTCGCCCGCCTTGCCGGTGATCGACGTGGCCGCGGCGAGGACGCCGTCGAGCCCGCCGTAGGCGGTGATCCACTTGGCCGCCGTCTTCGGCCCGACCCCGGGGACGCCGGGCAGGTTGTCGCTGCTCTCGCCCACCAGCGCCGCGAGATCCGGGTAGGCCGCCGGCGGCACCCCGTACTTCTCCCGGACGCCCTCCGGGGTGAACCGCACCAGGTCCGAGACGCCCTTGCGCGGGTAGAGGACCGTGACGTCGTCCGCCACGAGCTGCAGCGCGTCGCGGTCACCGGTGCAGACCAGCACGTCCATCCCGGCTTCCTGGGCCTGCGTGGCCAGCGTCGCGATGATGTCGTCGGCCTCGAACCCCTCCTTCTGCAGGGTCGTGATGCAGAGGGAGTCGAGGATCTCGCGGATGAGCGGGACCTGGCCCCGGAACTCCTGGGGCGTCTCGTCCCGGGTGCCCTTGTACTGCGGGTACTCCTCGGTGCGGAACGTCACCCGGCCCGCGTCGAACGCCACGGCGACGTGGGTGGGCTGCTCGTCCCGGAGCAGGTTCGCCAGCATCGAGGTGAACCCGTAGACCGCGTTGGTCGTCTGCCCCGTCCGCGTCGAGAAGTTCTCGGCCGGGAGGGCGAAGAACGCCCGGTAGGCCATCGAGTGGCCGTCGACGAGGAGCAGGAGGGGCCGGGGTCGCGCCTGGTCAGTCACGGGTGCCAACCTAGCGGGCATGACCGACACGACCGCCCCCGGCGACGCCCCGACGGCGCCGACGCCCGACCCCTGCGACGGACCGGGCACGGACCCCTCGCAGGTCGCACTGGCCGAGGTCCGCGACTCCCTGCCGGGGACCCTCATGGAGCGGATGGGCATCGAGATCCTCGAGGCCGGCCCGGGCCGCGTCGTCGGCACCATGCCGGTGCACGGGAACACCCAGCCGTACGGCCTGCTGCACGGCGGCGCCTCGGTCGTCCTGGCCGAGACGCTCGGCTCCTACGGGGCGATGCTCCACGCCGGGCCCGATCGGCGCGCCGTCGGGGTCGAGGTGGGCGCGAGCCACCACCGGGGCGCCACCGAAGGTCTGGTCACGGGGACGGCCACCGCCCTCCACCTGGGGGCGACGACGGCGGTCTACGAGATCGTCGTCGAGGACTCCAGGTCCAGGCGCGTCTGCACGGCGAGGTTGACCTGCCTGCTGATCGCGCGTCGACCGGACTGAGCGGCCGCCTCCGCGGTCGCGCCCCTCGCCGGCGCCGCGTGCCCGGCCTTGGGCGACGTCTCGGCGTCGGTCCCGTCCCCCCGGCGCCGGCTCTCCCGGCGACGGGCGATGAGGTCCTCGATGCGGCGTGGGCCCCGTCGCGCCACGGGCACGTCGTGCGCCAGCCGGCGGTGCAGCGTCGTCGTCGTCGCGACGCGGTGGGCGGCGGCCGGCGCGAAGCCGAGCTGCACGAAGAACCGCTGCATCCCCCGCGCCCCCGGCAGCGGGGCCACGTACACCTGCTCCGCCGAGGCGGCCAGGGCGGCCTCGGTCGCCCCGAGCATGAGGGCGTGCCCCACGCCGCGCCGCCGGTGGGCCGCCGCGACGTACACCACGTCGACCGCGAGGTTGGCCCGGTCCGTGAAGAGGTTGGGCTCGGTGATGCGGCCCAGGAGGAGTCCGACGACCTCGGTACCGCTCACCGCCACCAGGACCGTGCCACCGGGGATCGCCGTCAGCGCGGCGAGCTGCTGCTGCAGCACGTCCGGCTCGGCGGAGCAGACCTGCGACCCGACGGACGACTCCGCCCGCGCCGCGAGCACGAGCGCCAGGACCCCGTCGACGTCACCCGGTTCGACCTGCCTCACCTCGACCCCAGGTCGCACAGAGTCCTCCTTCGGCGCAGGAACCGGGCGGTCGGGGGGCTGCCCGGGAGATGACGAAAAGATAACGGTGCGTGCCCGCCGAGGGGAAGTCACCGCAGCCGGTGAGGGAAACCGCTGAGACGGTGGTGTGCGCAGGGCCGTTCACCTGGCATCCTCTCCCCCGTCATGAAACGTCCATGACATCCGGATTGCCTAGCGTTGCCGGTCGGACCGGTCGCGCGGCGATGCAGGAACCCGACGCGGGCACCGGCGCCCGCGGAACGAACGAGCGCGAGAGCGCACGGCAGACGGAGGGCACAGGTGCCACCTGCAGCGATCCCCCGACGGAGGCCGACGGCCTCACGGACGGCGACCCGGAGGAGGTCGGGGCTCACGGGCGTCCTCCTCGCCCTGGGCGCGCTCGTGGTCCTCCTCGCCCCGCCCGCGGCGGCGGAGGCGACGAGCTGCTCGCCGACGCCCACGACGGCGTGCCTCAGCGGCACCATCCGGACCGCCGACGGCGACCCCGCCGTCGGCGTCGAGCTCTCCATCACCGGCCCGGAGGAGACCTCCGCGGTCACCGGCGAGGACGGCCGGTGGTTCGCCGAGGTCTCGGCCGCGGGCGCCTACGAGGTCGCGGTCGACGAGGAGACCCTGCCCGCGGGCGAGACCCTGCGGGACCCCGCCGCCAACCCCCGGACCGTCACCGTGACCCTCGGTTCCTCGGCCGGGACCCTCTTCCCCCTCGGCGAGCCCTCGGCGCCGAGCGCGCCCCCGGCCGGCGGCAGCCCCGACGCGCCGGCTCCACCCGGCGACGGGGAGGTCGGGCTCGAGCCGGGTCTGGACGCCCCCACGCAGGGCAGCACCGGCGGGTCCGCGATCACCTGGGGGCGCGTCGCCCAGCAGGCCACCGCGGGGATCATCTTCGGCACGCTCCTCGCGCTCGCCTCGGTCGGCCTGTCCCTCATCTTCGGCACCACGGGGCTGAGCAACTTCGCCCACGCCGAGATGGTGACGCTCGGCGGCCTCGCGGCCTACGTCTTCGTCCAGATCGTCGGGGTGCCGCTCCTGCCCGCCGTCCTCCTCGCAGTCCTCGTCGGCGCGCTCGCCGGATGGGTCCAGGACGCCGGCATGTGGAAGCCCCTGCGGAAGCGGCGCGTGGGACTGACCCAGCAGCTGATCGTCACCATCGGCCTGGCGATCACCGTGCAGTACGTCTTCCAGTTCTTCTTCGGCGGCGGCTCCCTGCGGATCGTCCGGGCCAACCCGACCACGATCCCCCTGGGCCCGGTGTTCATCACCACCCAGTCGCTCATCGGCCTGGTGGTCGGCCTCCTCGTCCTCGGCGCGGTCGCGTACTTCCTCGTCGGGACGCGGACGGGACGCGCCACGCGCGCCGTGTCGGACAACCCGGCTCTCGCCGCCGCCTCCGGCATCGCGGTCGACCGGATCATCCGCCTCGTGTGGACGATCGGCGGTGCCCTGGCGGCCCTCGGCGGCGTCTTCCTGGGGCTCTACTTCAACGCGACCTCGTGGAACATGGGCGCGACGATCCTCCTGCTGATGTTCGCCGCGGTGACCCTCGGCGGCCTCGGGACCGCGTTCGGCGCCCTCGTCGGCTCGCTCGTGATCGGTCTGGTCGTCGAGCTCTCCAACCTCGTGATCCCGTCGGACATGAGGTACGCCGGCGCCCTCGTCATCCTCATCCTCGTGCTGCTCCTGCGGCCCCAGGGCATCCTCGGCCGGGCCGAGCGGATCGGATAAGGCGGTCACCATGGACTTCGAACGCATCCTCGTCACCGTCGCCGGTGAGCTGTTCGCCCCCACGACGGCGGCCTATGCCCTCGCCGCGATCGGCCTGAACATCCACTTCGGCCTCACCGGGCTGCTGAACTTCGGCCAGGCCGGCTTCATGCTGCTCGGTGCCTACGGGTTCGCGATCTCGACCATCGCGGGCTGGCCCATCTGGGCGGCCCTGCTCGTCGCCGTCGCGTGCTCGACCGTGTTCGCGCTCATCCTCGGCATCCCGACCCTCAAGCTGCGCGGCGACTACCTCGCGATCGTGACGATCGCCGCCGCGGAGATCGTCCGCATCGTCGGTCGCTCGACCGCCCTGACCAACGTCACCGGTGCGTCCTCCGGCCTGCGCGGCGACAGCTACAAGCAGACGTTCCACGCGCTGTCACCGTTCGGCGAGGGCAGCACCACCATCGGTCCCTTCACCTACTCCAACAGCTTCTCGAACAGCTGGTGGCTGCGCGTGGTCGCGTGGGTCGTGGTCGCGCTGGCGTGCCTCCTCGTGTGGCGACTCATGCGCAGCCCCTGGGGGCGCGTGCTCAAGGGCATCCGCGAGGACGAGGACGCCGTGCGCTCGCTGGGCAAGAACGTCTACGCCTACAAGATGCAGGCCCTCATCCTCGGCGGCGTCATCGGCTCGCTCGCCGGGATCCTCTACGTCCTGCCCCGCGCGGTGCAACCGGACTCGATGGGTCGCCCGATGACCTTCTGGGTCTGGACGATCCTGCTCCTCGGCGGGGCGGCCACGGTGTTCGGACCGGTGCTCGGTGCGATGCTGTTCTGGTCCGTCCTCATGCTCATCCGCGTCGTCGGACGCGCCGTGATCCCGTCGAGCGTCATGTCGACCGCCCAGATCGAGCAGTTCGGGTGGATCATCGTGGGCGTCACCCTGATGCTGCTGGTGATCTTCCGACCACAAGGCATCCTCGGCGACAAGAAGGAGCTGGCGATCAATGTCCGCTGAGGCCGTGGCGGCGCTCGCCGCCGTCCCCCACACCCCCGGCGCGCCCAAGCCCGACCCGATCCTGGTCGCCGACCACGTCACGCGCCGGTTCGGCGGCATGACCGCCGTCGACGTCCAGCACATCGAGGTCCAGCGCGGAACCATCACGGCTCTCATCGGGCCGAACGGGGCCGGCAAGACGACGCTGTTCAACCTCCTGACCGGTTTCGACCAGCCCAACAGCGGCTCCTGGACGTTCGAGGGCCGCTCGCTGGCGGGCGTGTCCGCGGCCCGCGTCTCCAAGGCGGGCATGGTGCGGACGTTCCAGCTGACGAAGGCGCTCAGCCGGATGACGGTCATGGAGAACATGCGCCTCGGCGCGAAGGACCAGCCGGGCGAGAGCCTGGCACGGGCCCTCGTCCCACCGCTGTGGCGGGCCCGCGAGACGGAGATCACCGCCAAGGCCGAGGAGCTGCTCGCGCGCTTCAAGCTCTACGAGAAGCGGGACGACTTCGCCGGCAGCCTCTCCGGCGGCCAGCGCAAGCTGCTCGAGATGGCTCGTGCGCTCATGAGCGACCCCACTATGGTCATGCTCGACGAGCCGATGGCCGGGGTGAACCCGGCGCTCACCCAGTCCCTGCTGGGCCACATCCAGTCCCTGCGTGACGAGGGCACGACGGTGCTGTTCGTCGAGCACGACATGCACATGGTGCGGCACATCTCGGACTGGGTCGCGGTCATGGCGGAGGGACGACTCGTGGCAGAGGGCCCCCCGGGAACCGTGATGGCGGACCCCGCCGTCGTCGACGCCTACCTGGGGGCTCACCACGACACCGACCTCGGCGACGACGCCCTGCTGGACGAGTCCGTGGCCCGTCAGCTCGAGCGCGAGGCCGCTGCCGAGGAGCAGGCCCACGAGGAGGACCAGCGATGACGACGACCGACACGTCCGGTGGCATCGCCCCCGGCCGCACCGCCGAGCCGCTCCTGCGCGCCTCGGACGTCGTGGCGGGGTACCTGCCCGGCGTCAACATCCTCAACGGCTGCGACCTGGACCTGTACCCCGGGGAGCTCATCGGCATCATCGGGCCCAACGGCGCCGGCAAGTCGACCCTGCTCAAGGCGCTGTTCGGCCTCGTCAGCATCCGCAGCGGCTCGGTGACGCTGAGCGGCGAGGAGATCACCAACATGCGGGCGGACGCTCTCGTCCACCGGGGGGTGGGCTTCGTCCCGCAGAACAACAACGTGTTCCCCACGCTCAC
>JACIXM010000408.1 GCA_014360395.1 Actinotalea sp. | reverse complement strand
CGGACAGGGAACGTGCGGGTGGTGCGGTGGAGCGCTGCCGGCGGGCCCGCCGGGCACGTCCCGGCCGCTGGATCGGACCGTGATGCCCCCGGGGACGCTGCGCACGCAGCGGCGGGACGCGAGAACGGGCCTGAACCGGCGCAGGACGCGTCACGCCACCGGCCATCTTAGGCCTGGCGTGAAACGGGGGTCAAAAGGCCCAGGCGAACGGCTCCTCAGGCCAGGACCTGGGCGGCCCGGATGAGGTCCGGCGGCACACGCTTGGGCTTGCCGGCCACCTCCGCCAGGGGCACGAGGACGACCTCCTCCCCGCGCAGGGCGGTCATCACGCCGGTCCGCCCCTCGACCACCGCGTCGATCGCCGCGACGCCGAAGCGGCTGCCGAGGATCCGGTCGGTCGGCGTCGGGGACCCGCCCCGCTGCACGTGGCCGAGAATCGTCACGCGGGTGTCGAACCCGGTCCGCTCGGCGATCTCGTGGGCGAGACGGTCCCCGACGGCGCCGGCGACGATCTCCCCGAACTTCCCGAGCTGGGTCCGGAAGTCCATCGACCCGCCGGCACGCGGCTCCGCACCCTCGGCCACGACCACGATCGAGAAGTTGGCGTGGGCGCGGTGCCGGTGCTTGAGGAACTTCACGACCTGGTCGATGTCGAACGGGTCCTCGGGCGTGAGGACGAGCTCGGCACCACCGGCGATGCCCGCGTTGATCGCGATCCAGCCCGCGTGGCGCCCCATCACCTCGACCACCATGACCCGGTTGTGGCTCTCGGCGGTGGTGTGGATGCGGTCGATCGCCTCCGTGGCGATGTTGACCGCGGTGTGGAAGCCGATGGACAGGTCCGTCCCCGACACGTCGTTGTCGATCGTCTTCGGGATGGCCACGATCCGGACGCCGGCCTCGGCCACCTTGCTCGCGGCGTGGAGCGTGCCGTCGCCGCCGATGCAGATGAGCGCCTCGATCCGCTCCGCCTCCAGGGTCGCCATGACCGCGTCGATGCCGCCGTCGTGGTCGTTCGGGTGGTAGCGGGCCGTGCCCAGCAGGGTCCCGCCGACCGGCAGGACGTTGCGGATGTGCTGCCGGCCCAGCGGCATGACGTCGCCCTCGACCACTCCGCGCCACCCGTTGCGGAACCCGATGATCGAGTGGCCGTAGGTGCCCTCACCGTGCTTGACGACGGCGCGGATCGCGGCGTTGAGGCCGGGGCAGTCGCCGCCACCGGTCAGCAGTCCGACGCGCACAGGGGTCTCCTTCGGGACGGGGGTGGGGGCCGGCGCGGCGGTGCGCCTCGATCACCCTAGCGGCGCCAGGACGTGCCGTGGCGGGCAGAGGTCCCGGCGCGCTCGGGCGGACGCGCCGCCGTCCGCCGGGTCCCCTCACGCAGCCTGCGGTCCGAGGTCGAGCCGACGACCGGGGATCGCGTCCAGCAGCGCGCGCGTGTACGCCTGCTGCGGGCGGTCGAACACGTCGTCCACCGTCCCCTGCTCGACGATCCGTCCCTGCTCCATGACGCAGACCTGGTCGGCGATCTGCCGGACGACCGCGAGGTCGTGGCTGATGAAGAGGTAGGAGAGCCCCAGCCGGTGCTGCAGGTCCGCGAGGAGGTGGAGGATCTGCGACTGGACGATGACGTCCAGGGCCGAGACCGCCTCGTCGCACACGACCAGCTCCGGCTCCAGGGCGAGCGCACGCGCGATGGCCACGCGTTGGCGCTGACCGCCCGACAGCTCGGCGGGGTAGCGGCGCAGCAGTGCCGCCGGGAGCGCCACGGCATCCATGAGCTCGAGGACCCGCGCGCGCCGCTGCGCCGCGGTCCCCACCTCGTGCGCCCGCAGGGGCTCCTCCACCGTGCGGTAGATCGTGTACAGGGGGTCCAGCGAGGAGTAGGGGTCCTGGAAGATGGGCTGCACCTTGCGGCGGAAGGCGACCTCCTCCGCGCGGGTGCGGGCCCCGATCTCGACCCCGTCCACCCGGATCGACCCCGACGTCGGCTCGAGCAGGTCCAGGACCATGCGCGCCACCGTCGACTTGCCCGAGCCCGACTCCCCCACGACCGCCGTCGTCGTCCCCCGCGGGATCGCGAAGGTGACCGCGTCGACCGCGGTGAGCTCCGTGCTGCGGGAGAACAGTCCCTTGCCGCGCAGCCGGAACACCTTCGTCAGGTCCTCGACCTCGACGATCGGGGGTGCGGCGGCAGCCGGCGCGTGCTCGCCGTCGGCGTCCGCCGAGGGCGCCAGCAGGTCCTCGCCGTACTCCGGCCGGCCACCTGTGCGCCGCGCGAGCTGGATCCGGCGCGAGGCGAGGGACGGCGCGGCGGCGAGCAGGCGCCGCGTGTACTCGTGCTGCGGGTCGCGCAGGAGCTGCTCCGCGGGACCGGCCTCCACGACCTCGCCCTGGTACATGACGACGACGCGCTGCGCGCGGTCCGCGGCGAGCCCCAGGTCGTGGGTGATGAGCAGCACGGCGGTGCCCAGCTCGTGCGTCAGCGCCTCGAGCCGGTCGAGGATCGTCCGTTGCACCGTCACGTCGAGGGCGGACGTCGGCTCGTCGGCGATGAGCAGCCGGGGCCGGCACGACAGGCCCATCGCGATGAGCGCGCGCTGGCGCATCCCGCCGGAGAACTCGTGCGGGTACTGCTGGGCACGGCGTTCGGCGTCCGGCAGCCCCGCCTCCTGGAGGAGCTCCACCGCCCGGCGCCAGGCGGCGTCCCCGCGCGCGACGCCGTTGTCCTCGAGCGCCTCGACGATCTGGGCGCCGACGCGGATCACGGGGTTGAGGTTGGACATCGGGTCCTGGGGCACCATGCCGATGTCCCGGCCGCGCATCCGGGCGATGCCGCCGCCACGGGCGGTGACGTCCGTGCCGTCGAAGAGGATCGACCCGCCGCTGACCCGACCGTTCTGCGCGAGCAGGCCGATGACGGCCGCGGCCGTCGTCGACTTGCCGGAGCCGGACTCGCCGACGACGGCGACGGTCTCCCCGGCCAGCACGTCGAAGGAGGCGCCGCGGACCGCCGTCGTCGTGCCGTGGTCGGTGGTGAAGGAGACCTCGAGGTCGCGGATGCTCAGCAGCGGCACGCCGTCCACGGCGCTCACCTCTTCCTCGTCTTGGGGTCGAGCGCCTCGCGCAGGGCCTCGCCGAACAGCGTGAAGCCGAGCGCGGTGATCGCGATGAGCGCGCCCGGCCACAGCGCGAGCCGCGGGGCGACCTCCAGCTCGTTCTGCGCGGCGGTGAGCATCCGGCCCCACTCCGCTGTCGTCGGCGACCCCCCGCCCAGGCCGAGGAAGGACAGCGCCGCCGCCTCGATCACGGCGGTCGCCAGCATGAGCGTGGCCTGCACGATCACCGGACCGAGGCTGTTGGGCAGCACGTGGCTCATCGTCACGGTGCGCCGGGAGAGCCCGAGGGAACGCGCCGCGAGCACGTAGTCCTGACCCCGCTGGGCGAGCATCGTGCCGCGCAGCAGCCGCGCGAAGATCGGCACCTGCACCACACCGATCGCCACGATCACGGCCACCGGGGACTGGCCGATCACCGCCGCGATCGAGACCGCCAGGAGCAGGGACGGCACCGACAGCATGAGGTCGACGAACCGCATCGTCATGGTGTCCACCCACCCGCCGAAGGCACCCGCGACCAGACCGACGACCGCCCCGCCGGCGAGTCCCAGCAGGGTCGAGAGCACCCCGATCACGAGCGAGGCCCGCGCGCCCCAGATGAGCTTGGAGAAGAGGTCGCCGCCGTACCGGTCCAGTCCCAGGAGGTACTCCGACGACGGGCCGGGGATGTACGTGGGGCGGATCTCCGCACGCCCGGGCAGCTCCTGGGGGCCGTACGGCGCCAGGAGGGGCGCCAGGAGGGCGACGAGCACGAAGACGAGCACGATGACGGCGCCGAGGATCGCGCCGGGGTTGCGGCGCAGCCGTCGGGCCGCCACACGCCAGATGCTGGCGCCCTCGTCCCCCGGCTCCCGGTCCGGACCGTCACCGGCGCTGCCGAGCAGGTCGTCGTGGAGGGCGGCCTGGGCCGCGGGTTCTGTCGTCATCGGGCACGCATCCTGGGGTCGATGAGGCCGTAGGAGACGTCCACGGCCAGGTTGACCAGCGCGTAGACCACCGCGATGAACAGGATGAAGCCCTGCAGCACGGCGTAGTCGAGGTTGAAGACGGCGTTCGCCAGGAAGCTGCCGATCCCGTTGAACGCGAAGACCGTCTCGGTGAGGACCGCCCCGGACAGCAGCAGGCCGACCTGGAGGCCGATCGTCGTGGAGACGGGCAGCATCGCGTTGCGCAGGACGACCCGGCGGCGCAGCCGCCCTGGGCCGAGCCCCTTGGCCCGGGCGGTCCGGACGTAGTCCGCGTTCTGCACCTCGATGACCGACGCGCGGGTGATGCGCGCGATGATCGCCAGCGGGATCGACCCGAGCGCGATGGCGGGCAGGACCAGGTGCATCAGGGCGTCCCATGCCGCGTCCCACTCCCGGGTCAGCAGACCGTCCAGGACGTAGAAGCCCGTGGGGTGCGTGGCCACCATCGAGGCGGACTGCCGACCGGCCGAGGGGAAGAGGCCGAGCTGGACCGCGAACATCCACTTGAGCAGGAACGCCAGGAAGAACACCGGGATCGTGACGCCGAGCAGGGACGCGACGACCGTCGTGTGGTCCAGCAGGCGGCCCTGGTGGCGCGCCGCGACGTAGCCGAGCGGGATACCGACCCCCACGGCGATGAGCAGCGCGAGGGCGGTGAGCTCGATGGTCGCCGGGAACCGCGCGAGGAACTCGTCCAGGACGGGCCGTGCCGTCCGGGTGGAGACGCCGAAGTTCCCCTGGAGGAGCTGGCCGAGCCACGTCACGTACTGCTCGTGCAGCGGGCGGTCGAAGCCGTAGAGCCGGTTGATCCGCTCCACCGCGTCCGGGGTGGCGCGCTCCCCCAGGAGGGCCGTCGCCGGACCTCCCGGGAGAGCGCGCACCCACAGGAACAGCAGGACGGACAGTCCGAACAGCGTCGGGACGAGCAGCGCCAGACGCTGCAGGACGAGTCTGACCATGCCGGTGGTGCCGTCCTGTTCCTCAGTCGTCCAGCGTGACGACGTTGTAGACCTCGTCCTGCACCGGGGAGGCCGGGTAGTTCCCGACACCCGGGGCGAAGGCGAGCGACGGCACGGGGTGCGCGAGCGGCACGCCGGGCAGCCGCTCCATGATCGCCTCGTTCGCCGCCTCGTAGGCCGCTGTCTGGTCCTCGACGCTCGTCTGGTACCGCGCGTCGCCGATCATCTCGAACAGCTCCGGGTCGTCGAAGCCCCACTCGTTCGACGGCGCCCCGAAGAAGACGCCGATGAAGTTGTAGGTGTCGTTGTAGTCGCCGGTCCAGCCCAGCAGGTGCAGACCGTGGTCCGGCGTGCCCTGCATGCGGTCGAGGTAGTCCGGGGCCCACGGCTCGGGAACGGGGTTGATCGTGATCCCGACCTCCTCGAGGTCCGCGGCGATCGACTGGAAGACCTGCTCCGGGGTCGGCATGTACGGCCGGGAGACGTTGGTCGGGTAGTTGAAGTCGATCGTCACGCCCTCGGCACCGGCCTCGGCGAGCAGCTCACGCGCCCGGTCGGGGTCGTAGTCGTAGGTCGTCACGTCCCCGCTCCACCCGGCGACCGACGGCGGCACGAAGTTGGTCGCGATCTCCGTCCCCTCGGGCAGCGTCTGGGCGACCAGCGCCTCCTTGTTGATCGCGTGCGCGATCGCCTGGCGGACCCGCAGGTCCTCCAGCGCCGGATCGGCCTGGTTCATGCCCAGGTAGAGGATGTTGAACGGCTCGCGGTTGACGATCTGGAACCCGGCGTCCTCCAGCGCGACGACGTCCGCGGGGCCGACCAGGTCGAACCCGTCGATGTCCCCGGCCTGGAGGGCCTGGCGGCGGGCCGTCGCGTCGGCGATGACGGGGAAGACGATCCGCTGGACCTGCCCCTGCTCGCCCCAGTAGTCGGGGTACGCCGTGAGCCGGACCTCCTGGCCGCGGGACCAGGAGTCGAACTGGAACGGGCCGGTCCCGGTCGGGTGCCCGGTCGCGTACGCCGGCAGGACCGGGGCGGAGGCGTCGCCGCCGACGTCGTCGGCCTCGTACTCCTGCAGCGCGGTCGGCGACTGCATGGAGAACGACGGCAGGGACAGCGCGGAGATGAACTCCGGCAGCGGGCTGCGCAGGGTGATGACGGCCGTCGTCTCGTCCACGGCGTCGCAGCTCTCGTACTTGCCGGTGCCGTCGAGAGAGGCGACGTCGCTGGAGGCGAAGCCCCCGTTCACCTTCTGCCAGTAGTAGGACAGGCTCTCCGACTGCAGGACGCCGGTGAAGTTGTTCCAGCGCTCGAAGTTGAAGCACACCGCCTCGGCGTCGAACGGCGTGCCGTCGTGGAACGTCACGCCCTCCTTGAGTGCGAACTCGTACGTCAGGCCGTCCTCGCTCACCTGCCACGACTCCGCCAGGAGCGGAGCGGGGTCGGCGGTGCCGGGCTCGACGCCGACGAGCCCCTCGAAGATCTGCCGGGCGACGCGGAACGACTCCCCGTCGTTGGCGAACGCCGGGTCCAGCGACGCCGGGTCCGAGGAGGCGGCGAAGATGAACGTGTCGCGACCGCCGCTCTCCCCCGTCGCGTCGTCGGTGGCCTGCGTGTCGCGGTCGCTCGCCGCGCACGCCGTCAGGGCCAGGACCGTCACGGCGCCGAGCGCCGTGGTCCTCAGGGCCTTCCTCACACCATCACCTCGTGTCTCGTCCTCCCCACGCACCGTCGCGCGGGGCTCGGGCACCCCTGCCGCCGGGGCCGGCGCCCAGGTCACAGGCGTCAACGCTGGTCAGCAGGCGAATGTCACCATTCGGTTAACGACGGTTCACCGTCAGAACTCGGGAAGACTAGACCCATGCAGGGACCAGGACGGGATTTCGCCGGGTACCGGGCCGTCGACGACGACGGTCGCGCCGCGCGGCACTGGTGGGACGCCAACGCCGAGGACTACCTCGACGAGCACGGCGTCGCGCTCGGGGTGTCCGACTTCCGCTGGTGCCCGGAGGGCCTGCGGGAGGAGGAGGCGCGTCTGCTCGGGGACGTGACGGGCCGCCGGGTGCTCGAGGTGGGCGCGGGCGCGGCCCAGTGCACACGCTGGCTGCGCGCCCGCGGCGTCGACGCCGTCGCGAGCGACCTGTCGGCCGGGATGCTCGCCGCGGCGCGCCGACTCGACGAGGTCGCCGGCACCCGGACGCCGCTGCTGCAGGCCGACGCGCGGCGCCTGCCCCTGCCCGACGGGACCCTGGACGTGGTCTTCACCGCGTACGGCGCACTGCCGTTCGTCCCGGACGCCCGGGCGCTGCACCGGGAGGCCGCCCGGGTGCTCCGCCCCGGCGGACGGTGGGTGTTCGCCGTGACGCACCCGGTCCGCTGGGCCTTCCCCGACGACCCGGGCGAGCGAGGGCTGACCGCCACGCGCTCCTACTTCGACCGCACCCCCTACGTCGAGACCGACGAGCACGGGACGGTGACGTACGCGGAGTACCACCGCACGGTGGGCGACCACGTCCGGGACCTGGTCGCTGCCGGTCTGCATCTGGTGGACCTCGTCGAGCCCGAGTGGCCCGCGGGCAACACCCGCACCTGGGGCGGCTGGAGTCCGCTGCGCGGCGCGCGGATCCCGGGCACGGCCGTCTTCGTCACGCGCAAGGAGCGCTGAGCCGCGTCGCGGTCGCCCGCGGCGCCACCGTCAGTGGCCGGCCTCGTGCCAGCTGCGGCCCACCCCCACCGAGACGTCGAGCGGCACCGACAGCGCGACCGCATGGCCCATCTCGTCGCGCACGAGCGCCTCGACGCTCTCCCGCTCACCGGGAGCCACCTCGAGGACCAGCTCGTCGTGGACCTGCAGGAGCAGGCGGGACCGCAGCCCCTCGGCCCGCAGGCGCCGGTCGACCCCGAGCATGGCGACCTTGATGATGTCCGCCGCGCTCCCCTGGATCGGCGCGTTGAGCGCCATCCGCTCCGCCATCTCCCGGCGCTGCCGGTTGTCGCTCGTGAGGTCCGGCAGGTAGCGCCGCCGGCCGAGGATGGTCGCGGTCCAGCCACTGCGCCGCGCCTCGTCGACGACGCCGGCGAGGTAGTCACGGACCCCGCCGAAGCGGTCGAAGTACTCCTCCATGAGCCCGGAGGCCTCCGACACGGGGATCGACAGCTGCTTGGACAGCCCGAAGGCGGACAGCCCGTAGGCGAGACCGTAGGACATCGCCTTGATCTTGGAGCGCATGGCCGGCGTCACCTCGTCCGTCGGCACGCCGAAGACGCGCGAGCCCACGAAGTTGTGCAGGTCCTCCCCCGACCGGAAGGCGGCGATCAGGCCGGCGTCCCCCGACAGGTGCGCCATGATCCGCATCTCGATCTGGCTGTAGTCGGCGGTGAGCAGCGTCTCGTACCCCTCACCGACGACGAAGGCCCGACGGATCTGCCGGCCGGCCTCGGTGCGGATGGGGATGTTCTGCAGGTTGGGGTCGGTCGAGGACAGACGACCGGTCGCGGCGATGGTCTGCTGGAAGGTGGTGTGGATCCGGCCGTCGTCGCCGACGGACCGGATGAGGCCCTCGACGGTCTGGCGCAGGCGCGAGGCGTCCCGGTGGGCGAGCAGGTGGGCCAGGAACGGGTGCTGGGTCCGCTCGAAGAGGTCCGTCAGCGAGGCCGCGTCGGTCGTCCAGCCGGTCTTGATCTTCTTCGTCCTGGGCATGCCGAGCTGGTCGAAGAGCACCTCCTGCAGCTGCTTGGGCGATCCCAGGTTCACCTCCCGGCCGATGACCGCGTACGCCTCCGCCGCGGCGTCGGCGACGGCGCCCGCGAACTCGCGCTCGAGCCCGTCGAGGTACTCGCTGTCGGCGCCGATCCCCGTCTGCTCCATCCGAGCGAGGACGTCGACGAGGGGCAGCTCGACGTCCGCCAGGAGGCGGTGCGCTCCCCGGTCCTCCAGCTCCCCCTGGAGCACCTCCGCCAGCTCCGCCACCGCCGCCGCACGCAAGGCGGTCGACTGGTGGGGCACCTCGCCCTCCATCGCGAGGTCCAGCGCCCCCTGGCCGTCGTCGGCCGCCTGCTCCGTCCTCAGCTCGCGGTGCAGGTGCCGGATCGACAGGTCGCCCAGGTCGTACGACCGCTGGTCCGGGTGGCACAGG
>JACIXM010000407.1 GCA_014360395.1 Actinotalea sp. | reverse complement strand
CGCACGGCGGTGTACGCCCTGGGGACCGCACCACAGGCTCGATCTCGCTCCCAGATGTGCCCCAGGTTACACGGCGGACACAGAGGCGTCGTCGGGACGTTCGTCCGTCGGCAGGGCCCCGGGATGTGCTCATTTCTGACGGCCCCTGGCCAGGCGCGACGCCTTTCTCCCGACGCGGGCGCGACGAGCCGCTCAGACGTCGAGCATGTCGGCCGTGAGACCGGCCTCGGTGTCGGGGATACCGAGCTCCGCGGCCTTCTTGTCCGCCGTGGCGAGCAGCCGTCGGATCCGACCGGCGACCGCGTCCTTCGTCAGCGGCGGGTCGGCGAGCTGGCCCAGCTCCTCCAGCGACGCCTGCTTGTGCTGCAGCCGCAGCATGCCGGCCTCGCGCAGGTGGTCCGGCAGGTCCTCGCCGAGGATCTCGAACGCGCGCTCGACCCGGGCGCCGGCGGCGACGGCGGCGCGCGCCGAGCGCCGCAGGTTGGCGTCGTCGAAGTTCGCCAGCCGGTTCGCCGTGCCGCGCACCTCGCGGCGCATCCGCCGCTCCTCCCAGACCAGGACGGCGTCATGGGCGCCCAGCCGGGTCAGCATCGCGCCGATGGCGTCGCCGTCCCGGATGACCACCCGGTCCACCCCGCGCACCTCGCGGGCCTTGGCCGCGATCCCGAGCCGCCGCGCCGCGCCGACCAGCGCCAGTGCCGCCTCCGGGCCCGGGCACGTGACCTCGAGGGCGGCCGAACGGCCGGGCTCCGTCAGCGAGCCGTGAGCCAGGAAGGCGCCCCGCCACGCGGCCTCGGCCTCCCCGGTGCCGGCGGAGACGACCTGCGGGGGCAGCCCGCGCACCGGCCGGCCCCGGTTGTCCAGGAGCCCGGTCTGCCGCGCGAGGGACTCCCCGTCCTTGACGACCCGGACGACGTACCGGGTCCCGCGGCGCAGCCCGCCGCCGCTGACGACCACGACGTCGCTGGTGTGCCCGTACACCTCGGACACGAACTGCCGCAGCCGCCGGGCGGCGGCGCCGGTGTCCAGCTCGGCCTCGATGACGATCCGCCCGGAGATGATGTGCAGACCGCCGGCGAAGCGCAGGGTCGCGGAGACCTCGGCCTTGCGGTGGGAGGTCCTCTCGACGGGGAGTCGGGCGAGCTCGTCCTTCACCTGTGCCGTCAACGCCATGGGCGTCATCCTGCCATCACCGCGCCCGCGTCCCGATGTCGCCCAGGAAACCCTCGAAGGCGTCCCGGTACGCCGCCGCGAGACGCAGCGGGTCGTGGCACGCGCTGCCGTCGCCCACCCTGACCTGGCGCAGGAGCAGGTGACCGCCCATCGCCGCGCAGGCCTGCTGCAGGGCGGCGACGTCGTCGATCGCGCTCGGGTCCGCGACGACCACGTCGATGCGGAGCTCCGGCGCGTGGCGGCGCAGGGCGATCAGGTGGTCGTGCGCGCGCATGCCCGGCGTCTCCCCCGACTCCGCCGACAGGTTCAGCGTGAGGCAGCGGCGTGCCGGCGTGCGGTGCAGGGCTGCCGAGAGCTCCGGGACCAGCAGGTGCGGCATGACCGACGTGAACCAGGAGCCCGGCCCCAGGACGACCCAGTCCGCCGCGTCGACCGCCTCCACGGCCTCCGGGCACGCCGGGGGGTCCGCCGGCACCAGCCGGACGGACCGGACGTGCCCCGCCGCGGTCGCCACGTGGCTCTGGCCCCGCACCAGGTGCACGTGCTCCCGGCCGTCGACCACGTCGACGAGGTCCGCCTCGATGGCCAGCGGGACCGCGGCCATCGGCAGGACCCGCCCGCGCGAGCCGAGCAGGCGCCCCACCCAGTCCAGGCCCTCGACGGTGTCGCCGAGCAGCTCCCACAGGGCGACGATGAGCAGGTTGCCGAGGGCGTGCTGGTCCAGCGATCCCTCGGAGTGGAACCGGTGCTGCAGGACGTCGCGCCACGTGCGGCCCCAGTCGCTGTCGTCGCACAGCGCAGACAGCGCCATGCGCAGGTCCCCGGGCGGCAGGACGCCCATCTCCTGCCGCAGGCGCCCGGAGGACCCGCCGTCGTCGGCGACCGTCACGATCGCCGTCAGCCTGTCCGACATCAGGCGCAGCGCGGACAGGCTGGCCGACAGCCCGTGCCCGCCACCGAGCGCCACGACTGCCGGCCCGACGCCCCCCGGCCCGGGCCGAGGACCTCGGGTCGTCATTCGCGCCCCAGGTCGCGATGGGAGACCACGACACGGTGGCCCCTGTCGCGCAGGGCCGCCGCGAGGGCCTCGGAGATCGCGACCGAACGGTGCTTGCCGCCCGTGCAGCCCACGGCGACGGTGGCGTAGCGCTTGTCCTCCGTCTCGTATCCGGCCAGGACCGGCTCGAGGGCGTCGACGTAGCGGTCCACGAACAGCGCGGCGCCCGGCAGGCCGAGGACGTAGTCCCGCACGGGCTCGTCGCGACCGGTGAGGTGGCGCAGCTCGCCGATCCAGTACGGGTTGGACAGGAAGCGCACGTCAACGACGTGGTCGGCATCCAGCGGCAGGCCGTACTTGAAGCCGAAGGACAGCACGTTGACGCGCAGCGCGTCGCCCTCACCGCCCGTCACCGCGGCCCGGACCTCCCGGGCGAGGTCGTGGACGTTGAGCTCGGTCGTGTCGATGAGCATGTCGGCCCGCTCGCGCATGCCGCGCAGGAGCTCACGCTCGTCGGCGATCCCGTCGAGGATCCGGCGGTCCCCCTGGAGCGGGTGCGGCCGGCGGACGGCCTCGAACCGCTGGACCAGGACCGGGTCGGAGGCGTCGAGGAAGAGCAGGCGGTAGGGGAAGCCGGACTCCCGCAGCCCGTCGATGATCTCCACCAGGTCCCGGAAGAACTCCCGGCCGCGGACGTCGACGACCGCGGCGAGCCGGTGGACCGCGCCCTGCGCGGCGCTCATCATCCGGACCATCTGGGGCAGCAGCTGCGGGGGCAGGTTGTCCACGACGTACCAGTCCAGGTCCTCCAGGACCGCCGCCGCCCGGCTGCGCCCCGCGCCGGACATGCCCGTGATGAGCAGCAGCTCCGGCAGCTCCGCCCGCGGGGTGGGCGTGCTGGCCTCGAGCACGGGGATGCCGGTCGGGACGGTGGTCGGGGGCGGCTCCGAGGTCATGCCTCCAGCATGCCAGGCCGCCCCTGCTCACCCCCGGACACGGTCGCGCGCGGGGTGTCCGCCGCCGCGACCCGCTCCTCGCGGGCGAGCGCGTCCACGACCGCCTGGGCCGTCCGCGTCCCCATGCCCTTGACGGCCGCGATCTCCTCCACGGTGGCGGCGCGGAGCCGCTTGACGGACCCGAAGTGCTTGAGCAGCGCCGCCGAGCGCGCCGGACCGAGGCCCGGCACGCCGTCCAGCACGGACACGGTCATGCCCTTGCTCCGGCGCGAGCGGTGGTGACGGATCGCGAACCGGTGCGCCTCGTCCCGTACCCGCTGCAGCAGGTACAGGCCCTCGGAGCTGCGCTGCAGGATGACGGGGTACTCCTCCCCCGGCAGCCAGACCTCCTCGAGCCGCTTGGCCAGCCCGCACAGCGCGACGTCGTCGATCCCGAGGTCCGCGAGGGCGCGTGCCGCCGCCGCGACCTGCGGTGGCCCGCCGTCGACGACCACGAGGTTCGGCGGGTAGGCGAACCGTCCCGGCCGGCGTGCCTCCGGCGGCACCTCCCGGCCGCCGGGCGACGGATGGGGCTGGACGTCGTCGTCGTGCTCACCGAGCGCCAGGTCGTCGGCCGACTCCTGCTCCTGCAGGTACCGCCGGAAGCGCCGGGTGAGCACCTCGTACAGGGCCGCGGTGTCGTCCCGGGCCCCCTCGCCCTCGGGTCCCCGCACGACGAAGTGCCGGTACTCCGGCTTGCGCGCCAGCCCGTCCTCGAACACCACCATGGAACCGACCTGGTGCGAGCCCTGCGTCGTGGAGATGTCGTAGCACTCGATGCGCAGCGGGGCGGTGGGCAGGTCCAAGGCCTCCTGGAGCTCCTTGAGCGCCTGGCTGCGCGTGGTGAGATCACCGGCGCGGCGCGTGCGGTGCAGCGTCAGCGCCTGCTCCGCGTTGCGCCGCACGGTCTCGGCGAGCTCGCGCTTGTCCCCCCGCTGGGGGACCCGGATGCGGACCCGCGACCCGCGCAGGCCGCTGAGCCAGTCCGTGACCTGCTCGACGTCCGGGGGCAGGACCGGCACGAGGACCTCCCGCGGCACCGCGCTCTCGGCAGCCCGCACCTGCTCCGGGCGCCGCGCCCCGCCGGAGTCGCGCTCCGGCGTGGTCCAGCCGCCCTCGTCGCCGTACACCTGCAGCAGCAGGTGCTCCACCAGCTCGGCGTCGGTGACGTCCTCGACCTTCTCGACGACCCAGCCGCGCTGACCGCGGATCCGCCCGTCGCGGACGTGAAAGACCTGCACGGCGGCCTCGAGCTCGTCCCCCACCAGCGCGAAGACGTCCGCGTCCGTGCCGTCGGCCAGCACGACGGCGTTCTTCTCGGTCGCCCGCTCCAGCGCGCCGACGTCGTCCCGGAGCCGGGCCGCGCGCTCGTAGTCCAGCTCGGCGGCTGCGGCGCGCATCTGCTCCGTCAGCCGCCGTGTGAACCTCGCGGTCTCCCCCGCCATGAAGTCGCAGAAGTCCTCGGCGAGCGCCCGGTGCTCGGCCTCGCTGACCCGTCCCACGCACGGGGCCGAGCACTTGTCGATGTAGCCCAGGAGGCACGGTCGACCGGTCTGCTGCGCGCGGCGGAACACCCCGGCGGAGCAGGTCCGGACCGGGAAGACGCGCAGCAGCAGGTCGACCGTCTCCCGGATGGCCCAGGCGTGGGCGTACGGGCCGAAGTAGCGTGTGCCGGGCCGCTTGCGCCCGCGCATGACCTGCACGCGCGGGAAGGCCTCCCCGAGCGTCACGGCGAGGTACGGGTAGGACTTGTCGTCGCGGTACTTGACGTTGAAACGCGGGTCGAACTCCTTGATCCAGGAGTACTCCAGCGCCAGGGCCTCCACCTCGGTGCCGACGACGGTCCACTCGACCGAGGCCGCCGTCGTCACCATCTGCTGGGTGCGCGGGTGCAGCGCCGAGAGGTCCTGGAAGTAGCTCGCGAGCCGTGAGCGCAGGCTCTTGGCCTTGCCGACGTAGACGACGCGGCCGTGCTCGTCCTTGAAGCGGTAGACGCCGGGTGAGTCGGGGACCTGGCCCGGTCGCGGACGGTACGTCGCGGGGTCGGCCATGCGCAGGAGCCTAGTTCGCCCCGCCGACAGCACCGGACCCCACCGACCCGGACCGTCCCCCCGGCGACCCGGCACGGGACCCACCCGGAAGGCCCTGGGCGCGTGCGCGCGTCGCCGGTAACCTCGGCAGATGGGACTCCTGCACAGCTACTCAGCCGACGTCGTCTGGACCGGTGCGGGCGAGGTCGGGACCGCGAGCTACACCTCCTACTCCCGCGACCACGAGGTGCGGGTGGGCACCAAGCCCCCGCTCCCGGGCTCGGCGGACCCGGCGTTCCGCGGGGACCCGGACCGGTACAGCCCGGAGGAGCTCCTCGTGGCGGCGCTCGCCCAGTGCCACATGCTGTGGTTCCTGCACCTGGCGTCCGCCGACGGCGTCGTCGTCGTCGGCTACACGGACCGCGCGAGCGGGACGATGCGGGTGGAGGCCGCCGGGCACGGGCAGTTCCGCGAGGTGGTGCTGCGCCCCTGCGTCACGCTCGCGGCGCCGGAGCGGGCGGACGGCCGGGAGATCACCGAGCAGGAGCTCGCCGCCCTGCACGGGCGGGCGCACGAGCACTGCTTCATCGCCCGCTCGGTGAGCTTCCCGGTCCGTCTCGACCCGTCGCCGTCCCGCGTCGCGCAGGACGCCGTGCGCTGACGGCACGCCTGCGCAGGACCCGGGTGCCGGCAGGACGCGACGGCCCGGTCCCTCCGCACGCCTGCGGAGGGACCGCGCGGGGCGTCAGGCCGAGACCGCCATGCTGCCGTCGTCGAGGACCTCCGCCAGGAAGCGCCCGGTGTGGCTCTCCTCGACGCGCGCCACCTGCTCCGGGGTGCCCTGGGCGACGACCACACCACCGCCGGACCCGCCCTCCGGGCCCATGTCGACGACCCAGTCGGCGCTCTTGATCACGTCGAGGTTGTGCTCGATCACGATGACGCTGTTGCCCTTGTCCACGAGCGACTGAAGGACGCCGAGGAGCTTGCGGATGTCCTCGAAGTGCAGCCCCGTCGTCGGCTCGTCCAGCACGTACACGGTGCGGCCGGTCGAGCGGCGCTGCAGCTCGCTGGCGAGCTTGACCCGCTGGGCCTCACCGCCGGAGAGCGTGGGCGCCGGCTGTCCGAGCCGCACGTACCCCAGGCCGACGTCCACGAGCGTCTTGAGGTGCCGGGAGATCGCCGGGACGGCCGCGAAGAACTCGGCGGCCTCCTCGATGGGCATGTCCAGGACGTCCGCGACGGTCCTGCCCTTGAAGTGCACCTCCAGGGTCTCGCGGTTGTACCGCGAGCCGTGGCACACCTCGCACGGGACGTACACGTCGGGCAGGAAGTTCATCTCGATCTTCAGCGTCCCGTCACCGGAGCAGGCCTCGCACCGGCCGCCCTTGACGTTGAACGAGAACCGGCCCGGCGTGTAGCCGCGGACCTTGGCCTCGGTGGTCTCCGCGAAGAGCTTGCGGACGTGGTCCCAGACCCCGGTGTAGGTGGCCGGGTTGGACCGCGGCGTCCGGCCGATCGGCCCCTGGTCCACGTGGACGACCTTGTCGAGCTGGTCCAGACCCGTGACACGGGTGTGCCGGCCGGGCACCTGACGGGCCCCGTTGAGCTCGTTCGCCATCACCGTGTAGAGGATCGAGTTGACCAGCGTGGACTTGCCCGAGCCGGACACCCCGGTGACGGCGACGAAGCAGCCCAGGGGGAAGCTGACGTCGATGCCACGCAGGTTGTGCTCGCGTGCGCCGACGACGGTCACCTGGCGCTTGCGGTCCACGGCGCGCCGCCGGTCGGGGGTCGGGATCCCGCGCCGCCCGGCGAGGTAGGCGCCGGTCACGGACTCCGTCGACGCCAGCAGCCCGTCCAGGTCGCCCGAGTGGACCACGCGCCCGCCGTGCTCGCCGGCGCCGGGGCCGATGTCGACGATCCAGTCGGCCGTCCGGATGGTGTCCTCGTCGTGCTCGACGACGATGAGCGTGTTCCCGAGGTCGCGCAGCCGCGTGAGGGTGTCGATGAGGCGGCGGTTGTCCCGCTGGTGCAGGCCGATGCTCGGCTCGTCCAGGACGTACAGCACGCCCACCAGACCCGAGCCGATCTGGGTGGCCAGCCGGATGCGCTGCGCCTCGCCACCGGAGAGCGTCCCGGCAGCGCGGTCCATCGACAGGTAGTCCAGCCCCACGTCCAGGAGGAAGCCCAGGCGCGCCTGGATCTCCTTGAGGACCTGCGCCGCGATGGCGCGCTCGCGCTCGCCCAGCTCCAGCGTCGCCAGGAAGTCGCGGGCCTCGCGGAGCGGGAGCCGGCAGACGTCGGCGATCGACCGGCCGCCCACCCGCACGGCGAGCACCTCGGGCTTGAGGCGCGTGCCGGAGCAGACGGGGCACGGGACCTCGCGCATGTAGGCCTCGTACTTGTCCTTGGACCACTCCGACTCGGTCTCGGCGTGGCGGCGCTCGATGAACGAGACCACGCCCTCGAAGCCGGTGCTGTACTGCCGCTCGCGCCCCCAGCGGTTGCGGTACCGCACGTGGACCTCGTGGTCCTTGCCGTGCAGGATCGCCTGCCGCGCCCGCTCCGGGAGGGCCCGCCACGGCACGTCCATCGAGAACCCGAGATCCTCCGACAGCGCCCGCAGGACCCGCTGGAAGTACTCCGAGGACGTCTGGGCCCAGGGGGCGATCGCGCCGCCGGCGAGGGTCGCCTCCTCGTCGGGGACGATGAGGTCGGGGTCCACCTCGAGCCGGCTGCCGATGCCGGTGCACTCCGGGCAGGCGCCGTAGGGGGCGTTGAAGGAGAAGGTGCGCGGCTCGATCTCCTCCAGCGCCAGCTGGTGGTCGTTCGGGCACGCCCGGTGCTCGGAGAACCGCCGCTCGCGACCGGGGTCGTCTGCCGGGGCGTCGACGAGCTCGACGACGAGGAGACCGCCGGCCAGGGCGAGCGCCGTCTCGACCGAGTCGGTGAGGCGTCGCTGGACGCCCTCGCGCGCGACGAGCCGGTCGACGACGACCTCGATCGTGTGCTTGAGCTTCTTCTCCAGCACGGGCGGCTCGGTGAGCTGCCGCACCTCGCCGTCGACGCGGGCGCGGGCGAAGCCCTTGGCCTGCAGCTCCCGGAAGAGGTCCGTGTACTCCCCCTTGCGGCCCCGCACCACGGGCGCCAGCACCTGGTAGCGGGTGCCCTCCGGCAGCTCCAGGAGACGGTCGACGATCTGCTGCGGGGTCTGGCGGCTGACCTGCTCGTCGCACACGGGGCAGAACTGCGTCCCGGCCCGCGCGTAGAGCAGGCGCAGGTAGTCGTAGACCTCGGTGATCGTGCCGACCGTCGACCGGGGGTTCCGGTTGGTCGACTTCTGGTCGATCGACACCGCCGGCGACAGGCCCTCGATGAAGTCGACGTCCGGCTTGTCCATCTGCCCGAGGAACTGGCGGGCGTAGGCGGACAGGGACTCGACGTAGCGGCGCTGCCCCTCGGCGAAGATGGTGTCGAACGCGAGGGAGGACTTCCCCGAGCCCGAGAGCCCGGTGAAGACGATCAGGCTGTCGCGAGGAAGATCGAGATCGACGTTGCGGAGGTTGTGCTCGCGCGCACCCTGCACGCGCAGTCGGTCGTTCACCGCAGCATCGTACGCGCCGCTCCCGTTTCGTACAAGTGTTCGACGTCACATCGCGGCGCCGGTCACCTGCGCGGCCACGGCGCCCCGGAGCATCATGGGGCCATGCCCTACACCGGTGACGTCAGGCCCGGCGGCCCGTCGGACGTCCGCGTCCTCGACGAGGTGGTGGTGCGCAAGGTGTCCGTCGGGCCGATGGACAACAACGCCTACCTCCTGACCTCCTCCGGCGGCGAGCAGCTCCTCGTCGACGCGGCGGCCGAGCCGGACCGCCTCCTCGAGCTGGTCCGCGAGGGGTCGTCGTCCGCCCGCCTGGGCACGGTGGTGACGACCCACCGGCACGCCGACCACGTCGGCGCCCTCGAGTCCGTGCTGACCGTGACGGGGGCGCACCACGCCTGCGGCGCCGACGACGCAGCGGCGATGCCCACGGTGGTCCACCGACGCCTGCACCACGGCGACGTCCTCGCCGTCGGCCACGTCGTGCTGGAGGTCGTGGCCCTGCGCGGCCACACCCCGGGCTCCGTCGCCCTGCTGTACCGGGAGCCCGCGCGCACCGCGGCGGCGGAGGGCGTCCCCGGGCGGGCGCACCTGTTCACCGGCGACAGCCTCTTCCCCGGCGGGCCGGGACGCACGACCGACCCCGCAGCCTTCGACGCCCTCATGACCGACCTGGAGGAGCGGGTGTTCGACCCGCTGCCGGACGACACCTGGGTCTACCCGGGACACGGCCGGGACACGACGCTGGGCGCCGAGCGCCCACACCTGGCCGAGTGGCGGCGCCGCGGCTGGTAGCGCTGCTCAGTCCCGGCCGGAGGAGCCGCGCTCCGACGGCCCGCCGGGGGACCTGCCCTGGCCCTTGCCCTGGCCCTGGCCGCCACCGCGACCGCGGTTGTTGTCCGGGCCCACGCCGTTGCCCTGGTTCCCCTGGTCCGCGCCGCGGCCGCGATCGGAGGGCTCGTCCGCCGGCTCCGCGGGGGCGGGCAGCGGCACGGCCGGGGTCACGGGCTCCTGCTGCGCCGCCGCCTCGTCCTCCTCGGGCTCCTCGGGCTCGGTCGTCCCGCCGTCGGCGTCGTCGGTGGCCTCCTCCTCAGCTGTCCCGCGCAGCGCGGCGAGCTCCGCCTCCACGGCGCGCAGCGCGCCGTCGACGGCGCGGTAGCGCTGGACCGAGATCTCGCCGTCCTCCACCGCGTCGTCGAGCTCGGACCGCACCCGCTCGACGGCGGTCGCCGCGGCGTCGTGGCGCCCCTGCGCTGCCGCGGCCGTCACCGCGAAGACCGCCTCCTGCAGCCGCGCGGCCGCGTCGACGGAGAGGTCCACCGGCTGCGTCGCGCAGCCGCTCAGGCCGAGCGCGACGGCCACGACGGCAGCGCCGGCGCGGCGGACGGTGCGATCGCGGCTCACGGGTCCACGCTCCGCTGCAGGTCCTCCAGGACGCGCCCCAGCTCGCCCTCGACCGACGGGTACGGCGGTGGCTCCGGTGCGGCCCGGTCGCCCACGGCGAGCCCCAGGACCAGCGCGAGGGCGGCCAGGAGGACGAGAGCACCCAGGGCCGGCGCGGCCCACGCACGGCCGAGGAGGCGACTCCTGGCCGAGGAGCGGCGGCGGCGGGCGGGGATCGCGGGCGGCGCCGCGGAGACCGGGATGGGCTGCGTCCGGCCGACGGCGTCGTGCCGCGTACCCGGAGCAGCGTCCTGCCCGTCGGCCGACGGCGCCGGGGCCCGGCCGCCGGCACGGGCGGCTCGGGGCGCACGGGCGGGATGGACCGGCCGGGGTCCGCTCGGTGCGTCCGGGGCGAGATGTGCCCCGGTCGGCAGCGACATCGCGCCGGTCGCCTCGGGGTCGACGGCCGCCGGTGCGGTGGCCGCGTCGGCGGCCGCGGGTCCGGCGGGTCCCAGCAGCACGGCCTGCTCGGCGGCATCGCCGTCGGTCGGCCCGGCCAGGAGCCGGAGCCGCCGGGCGGCCTCGACCATCGACAACCGGGTCTGCGGTTCGCGGGCGGTCATGCCCTCCAGGAGCGCCCGCCACTGCGGGTCGACGTCGGCGGGGATCGGCGGGTCCGTCGTGAGGCGGGCGGCCGCGACCTCCGCGACCGTGCCCGTGAACGCCTTCCGGCCCGTCAGGCACTCGAGCAGCACCAGGCCGAGCGCGTACACGTCCGTCTCCGGGCCGACGCCGACACCCGTCGCCTGCTCCGGGCTCAGGTACGTGGCGGTCCCGAGGGTCGTCCCGGTCATGGTCAGGCGGGCGCCGTCGGCGAACCGGGCGATCCCGAAGTCGGCGAGCTTGACGATCGGGCCGGTCGTCAGCGCCGCGTCCGGGTCCTCCCGGATCGCGGACGCCCGCTCGACGAGCAGGATGTTCGCGGGCTTGATGTCCCGGTGCACGACGTCGGCCGCGTGCACCGTGGCAATGGCCTCGGCGAGCTGGCGGCCGATCCGCGCCGTGTGCGTCGGCGTGAGCGGCCCGGTGGCCAGGAGGTCCGCCAGGGTCGGGCCGGGGACGAGCTCCATGACGATGTACGTCTGCTGCAGCGGGCCACCGGCGTACGCCGAGCCCGCGTCGTGCAGGGCGACCAGGCCAGGGTGGTTCATCTGGGAGAGGACCTTGATCTCGGCCTGGTGCCGCAGCACCTCGTCCGAGTCCGGCGTGGGCGGGAAGAGCTTGACGGCGACGTCGCGGCCCAGCGCCTCGTCGTGGGCCCGGTACACCGTCGCCATCCCGCCCTGCCCGACGACGTCCTCGATGCGGTAGCGCCCGTCGAGGACGACACCGTGGGCCACATCCACAGGCCCTGGCGTCACGTGCCTCTCCTTCGGTCCGCGCCGGCCTCGTCCGGCCGACCCTCGCGGCATCCGGACGCGCCGGATGCCGTTCCGACGCTACGGCCCGCAGCCCGGTGCCGCACGTCGAGACGGGCGTGCCCGTGGTCGTCCCGGTCACGTCACAATGCCGTGTGCCCATCTACGCGATCGAGTACGAGTACGACAGCCGCCGGGACGTCCAGGACGCCCTCCGCCCCGAGCACCGTCAGTTCGTCCGCAGCCTCGTCGACGACGGGACGGTCCTGGCGAGCGGGCCCTGGCGCGGCGGACCGGTCGGTGACGACACCCCGCCCGGCACGGCGGCGCCGGGCGCGCTCCTCCTCCTGCGGGCCGAGTCCGCCGAGGCCGCGCTGGCGGCCCTCGACGGTGACCCGTTCCGCGCCGCGGGCCTCCTGGCGTCCCGCAGGGCCCGGGAGTGGGACCCGGTCGTCGGCCCGTTCGCCTGACCGGTCGGGCCCGGACCGTGCGGGGCATCAGCGGCGGTCGGTGCGCTCGTCGGTCGGCTCCAGGTCCCCCACCCGGCCGACCCGGGCGGAGTGGCTCAGCGGCGCCTCGCCGACCGGGGTCCCGGCCAGCTCCGGGTCGATGCCCGACGCGGCCAGCTCACCCTGCTCCGCGACCGACGCCACGTCCCGGGTGCGCCGCCGCGTCGCCAGGAGGCTGGCCACGGTGGCGACGGTGAGGGTGCCCAGGATGATCGACAAGGAGAGCCAGATCGGGATCTCGGGCGCCCACTCGACGTGCTCGCCGCTATTGATGAACGGCACCTCGTTGGTGTGCAGCGCCTCCAGCACGAGCTTGACGCCGATGAAGCCGAGGATGACCGCGAGGCCCTGCGAGAGGTAGACGAGCCGCTGGAGCAGCCCGCCGAGGAGGAAGTAGAGCTGGCGCAGCCCCAGGAGGGCGAAGGCGTTCGTCGTGAAGACGATGTAGGGCTCCTTGGTGAGCCCGAAGATCGCCGGGATGGAGTCGAGGGCGAACAGGACGTCCGTCGACCCGATCGCGATCATGACGATGAGCATCGGGGTGGCCACGAGGCGCCCTGCCTTGCGGACCCAGAGCCGGTCGCTGTGGTACTCGGTCGTGGAGGGCAGGATGCGTCGGACGAGCCGCAGCAGGCGGTTGTCCTTGAACTCCGCCGGGGCGTCCTCCTCGTGCTTCTCGCGGGCCAGCTTGACGGCCGTGTAGAGCAGGAAGGCACCGAAGAGGTAGAAGACCCACGAGAACTGGGCGATGGCCGCCGCGCCGGCCCAGATGAACAGGCCGCGCAGGACGATGGCGATCGCCACGCCCACCAGCAGCACCTTCTGCTGGTAGGGCCGTGGCACGGCGAACCGCGTCATGATGATGAGGAAGACGAAGAGGTTGTCGACCGACAGGCTCTTCTCGGTCACGTAGCCCGCGAAGTACTCGCCGCCGTAGGTCGTGCCGGCCACGGCCATGAGCCCGAGGCCGAAGACGATCGCCAGGGCGATGTACACCGAGGACCAGATCGCCGACTCGCGGAAGGTGGGTTCGTGCGGCGTGCGCACGTGGGCGTAGAAGTCGAAGACGACAAGGGCGAGCACACCACCAGCGGTGAGCAGCCACACCCACAGGGGGACGTTCACAAGGCCTCCGGTACGTCGGGAGCGGTACCGGAGGTCTCCTCCACCCGGCCGTGGGCCGGGCCGGCGCACCGGGCCGACGGTCGCGTCGGCCGTGATGACGATGCCACCGCGACGGGAGTACTCCCCTCCAACCGGGCGAGCATAGACCTTCGTACCGCGTCCCGCGCCGTCGGACGACGGCGACGGACGTCAGCCCGGACCGGGTGGCGTCAGGCGGTGGCTGCCTGCATGTCGCGCAGCTCCTTCTTCAGCCCCGAGATCTCGTCGCGCAGCCGCGCGGCGAGCTCGAACTGCAGCTCCGCGGCGGCCGCGTGCATCTGGTCGGACAGCTCCTGGATGAGCTCGGCCAGCTCCCCGGCCGGCACCGCGGCCATCCGGGCGCGCGGGCTGTCGGCGTCCCCACCGACGCCCCCCGCCGGGACCGGCGCCCGTCCACGGCCGCCCTTGCCCTTCCCCGTGCCCTTGCCGGGGTTGCGGTACCCGCCCTCGAGCAGCTCCGCGGTGTCGATGTCCTCCCGCGCGAGCATGTCCGTGACGTCGCTGATGCGCTTGCGCAGCGGCGTGGGGTCGATCCCGTGCTCGCGGTTGTAGGCGACCTGCTTCTCCCGGCGCCGGTTCGTCTCGTCGATCGCCTGCGCCATCGACGGCGTGATCGTGTCGGCGTACATGTGCACCTCGCCCGACACGTTCCGCGCGGCCCGGCCGATCGTCTGGATCAGCGAGGTCCCGGAACGCAGGAAGCCCTCCTTGTCCGCGTCCAGGATGCTCACGAGCGAGACCTCGGGCAGGTCCAGACCCTCCCGCAGGAGATTGATCCCGACGAGCACGTCGAAGAGGCCCATCCGCAGCTCGCGGAGCAGCTCCACCCGGCGCAGCGTGTCGACCTCGGAGTGCAGGTAGCGCACTCGCACGTCCTTCTCCAGCAGGTAGTCGGTGAGGTCCTCCGCCATCTTCTTGGTCAGCGTCGTGACGAGGACGCGCTCCTGGCGCTCCACCCGCACCCGGATCTCCTCGAGCAGGTCGTCGATCTGCCCGCGGGTCGGCTTCACGACGACCTCCGGGTCGACGAGCCCGGTCGGCCGGATGATCTGCTCGACGACGCCGTCGGACTGCGACAGCTCGTACGGCCCCGGCGTCGCCGAGAGGTACACGGTCTGCCCGATCCGCTCGACGAACTCCTCCCACCGCAGCGGCCGGTTGTCCATGGCGCTCGGCAGACGGAAGCCGTGCTCGACCAGGGCCCGCTTGCGTGACATGTCGCCCTCGTACATCGCACCGATCTGCGGGACCGTGACGTGGGACTCGTCGATGACGAGGAGGAAGTCCTCCGGGAAGTAGTCGAGCAACGTGTTCGGGGCAGTCCCCGGTCCACGGCCGTCGATGTGCCGGGAGTAGTTCTCGATGCCGGCGCACGTCCCGACCTGGCGCATCATCTCGATGTCGTAGGTCGTCCTCATCCGCAGCCGCTGCGCCTCGAGCAGCTTGTTCTGCCGCTCGAGCTCGGCGAGCCGCTCCTCCAGCTCGGCCTCGATCCCCGCGATGGCGCGCTCCATGCGCTCGGGCCCGGCGACGTAGTGCGAGGCCGGGAAGACGAACGTCTCCTGCTCCTGCCGGATGACGTCGCCCGTCAGCGGGTGCAGCGTCTGGATCGACTCGATCTCGTCCCCGAACATCTCGATCCGGACCGCGAGCTCCTCGTACACCGGGATGATCTCGACCGTGTCGCCCCGCACCCGGAACGTCCCGCGGGTGAACGCCATGTCGTTGCGGGCGTACTGCATCTGCACGAACTGCCGCAGCAGCTGATCCCGGTCGATGACGTCGCCGACGGAGAGGCGCACCATCCGGTCCACGTACTCCTGGGGCGTGCCCAGGCCGTAGATGCACGACACCGAGGCCACGACGACGACGTCGCGCCGGGTGAGCAGGGAGTTGGTAGCCGAGTGCCGCAGCCGCTCGACCTCCTCGTTGATCGAGGAGTCCTTCTCGATGTAGGTGTCCGTCTGCGCGATGTACGCCTCGGGCTGGTAGTAGTCGTAGTAGGAGACGAAGTACTCGACCGCGTGGTGCGGCAGCAGCTCCCGGAACTCGGTGGCGAGCTGCGCGGCAAGCGTCTTGTTGTGGGCCATGACCAGGGTGGGCCGCTGCAGCTGCTCGATGAGCCACGCCGTCGTCGCCGACTTGCCCGTACCCGTGGCGCCGAGCAGGACGACGTCCTTCTCCCCCGCCCGCACCCGCTGGGTGAGCTCCGCGATCGCCTTGGGCTGGTCGCCGGACGGCTGGTACTCCGACACCACCTCGAACGGTGCCACGCGGCGTTGCAGGTCGGTCACGGGACGCATGGGGACACCGTACGTCGCGGCACCGACACGGTCCCGCGGGTCCGGGCTCCCGCTCAGTCCAGCGTCCCGGCGGACCCGCCGACGTCGGCCGCGACGTCCAGCGCCGTCCGCACGACGGCCGCCAGCGCCCGGGCCACCCGGCCGGCGTCCTCGGCCGCGCCGCCGGTGCGGTCGGCACCGCCCTCCCAGATGGCAGGCACGTGGACGAACCCGGCCCGGGTGCCCGATCCGGCCAGGGCGTGCAGGAGCGCGTACGACGTCGCGTTGCAGACGAACGTCCCCGCACTGTGGCTGACCTCCGCCGGCACTCCGGTCGCCCGGACCGCCGCGGCGCAGGCCTTGACCGGCAGGGTCGACAGGTACGCCGTCGGCCCGCCGGCGACGACCGGGACGTCGACCGGCGCCGAGCCGGCGTTGTCGGGGTTCCGGGCGTCGACGAGGTTCAGCGCGACGCGCTCGAGCGAGACGACCTGGCGCCCGCCGGCCTCGCCCACGCACACGACGAGGTCCGGCGTGAGCGCCGCGAGCAGGGCTCCCAGGCGCTCCGGCGCCGCCGCGAACGCGACGGGCAGGCACGCGACGACGAGCCGCTCCGGGCCGTCCCAGAGCTGCTCGAGGCGCCGCACGGCCTCCCAGGAGGCGTTGACATCCCGTCCACCGAAGGGCTCGAACCCCGTGACAAGGACCGTCCGGCTCACCCGGCCAGCCGCTCGACCCAGCGGCGCCAGAGGGCGTCGACCTGGGCCAGGAGTGCCTCGACCGTGCCGGACCCGTCCAGCAGCACCGTCGCGGCGGAGCGGCGGGCCTCGTCCGGCGCCTGCGCGGCGAGTCGGGCGCGCGCGTGCTCCGGGGTCATCCCCCGGCCCTCGACGAGGCGCGCCACCCGGAGCTCCGCGGGGGCCTCCACGACGACGACCTCGTCGAACGCCGCGGGATCGCCCGTCTCCACCAGGAGCGGGATGTCGTGGACGACGACGGGGCGGTCCCCGGAGCGCGCCTGTGCCTCCCGCTCCCGCGCGGCCTTGCGCACCAGCGGGTGCACGAGCGCGTCGAGCCGGGCGCGGGCGTCCCGGTCGGCGAAGACCACCCGGGCGAGCGCCTCCCGGTCGAGCTCCCCGGCGGGGGTCACGACCTCCGGTCCGAACGCCCGGCCGACGGCGGCCAGGCCCGCCGTGCCGGCCGCGACGACCTCCCGCGCCAGCACGTCGTAGTCGATGACCACCGCGCCCAGCTCCGCGAGCCGGCGGGCGACGACCGACTTGCCCGCGGCGATGCCGCCCGTGAGCCCGATCCTCAGCACACGCCGGACCCTAGCCGCTCTCGCCGGCGGGCACGACGACGGGCCGCCCACCGCAGGGTGGACGGCCCGTCGTCGTGCTGTCGGTCGGCCCGGTCAGGACCCGACCGCCGGTGCGTGCCGGGTCAGTTGCCGGTCAGCTTCTCCCGGAGCGCGGCCAGCGCCTCGTCCGAGGCGAGCGTGCCACCGGCGGGCTCCGCCGCCGAGGAGTAGCTCGACGCGGTGGACGCGCCGGAGTCGGCACGACCGCCGCCGCCGCCGCTGCTGCTGCTGCTGCTGCTCGAGGTCGCCGCCTGGGCGTCGGCCTCGATGGCCTCCAGCACCTGCTTCTTGTGCGCCTCCCAGCGGGCGTGGGCGGCGGCGTACTGCGCCTCCCAGGCCTCGCGCTGGGTCTCGTAGCCCTCGAGCCACTCGTTGGTCTCCGGGTCGAAGCCCTCGGGGTACTTGTAGTTCCCCTTCTCGTCGTACTCGGCGGCCATCCCGTACAGCGCGGGGTCGAAGTCCTCGCTGTGCGGGTCCAGACCCTCGTTCGCCTGCTTGAGCGATAGCGAGATGCGCCGGCGCTCCAGGTCGATGTCGATGACCTTGACGAAGGTCTCGTCGCCGACGTTGACGACCTGCTCCGGGAGGTCGACGTGACGGACGGCGAGCTCGGAGATGTGCACGAGGCCCTCGATGCCGTCCTCGACGCGCACGAACGCACCGAACGGCACGAGCTTGGTGACCTTGCCGGGCACGACCTGGCCGATGGCGTGCGTCCGGGCGAACGCCTGCCACGGGTCCTCCTGCGTCGCCTTGAGCGACAGCGAGACCCGCTCGCGGTCGAAGTCGACGTCGAGGACCTCGACCGTGACCTCCTGGCCGACCTCGACGACCTCGGAGGGGTGGTCGATGTGCTTCCAGGACAGCTCGGAGACGTGCACGAGACCGTCGACGCCGCCGAGGTCCACGAACGCACCGAAGTTGACGATCGAGGAGACCACACCGGGGCGGACCTGACCCTTCTGCAGGGTCTGCAGGAAGGTGGAGCGGACCTCCGACTGCGTCTGCTCGAGCCACGCGCGCCGCGACAGGACCACGTTGTTGCGGTTCTTGTCGAGCTCGATGATCTTCGCCTCGATCTCCTTGCCGACGTACGGCTGGAGGTCGCGGACGCGACGCATCTCCACGAGGGAGGCGGGCAGGAAGCCGCGCAGACCGATGTCGAGGATGAGGCCACCCTTGACGACCTCGATGACGGTGCCGGTGACGACGCCGTCCTCCTCCTTGATCTTCTCGATCGTGCCCCAGGCGCGCTCGTACTGGGCGCGCTTCTTGGACAGGATCAGGCGACCCTCCTTGTCCTCCTTCTGGAGGACGAGGGCCTCGACCGCGTCGCCGACCTTGACGACCTCGTCGGGGTCGACGTCGTGCTTGATCGAGAGCTCGCGCGAGGGGATGACACCCTCGGTCTTGTAGCCGATGTCGAGGAGGACCTCGTCGCGGTCGACCTTGACGATGGTGCCCTCGACGATGTCGCCGTCGTTGAAGTACTTGATGGTCGCGTCGATGGCGGCGAGGAAGTCCTCAGCCGTGCCGATGTCGTTGATCGCGACCTGCGGCGTCGTCGGCTTGGCGGGGGTGGAGATGGTCATTGAGTTTCGAGCTCCGATGCGGACAGGGAGTAGTGCGGACAGGGAACGTGCAGGTGGTGCGGTGGAGCGCTGCCGGCGGGCCCGCCGGGCACG
>JACIXM010000406.1 GCA_014360395.1 Actinotalea sp. | reverse complement strand
CGGGCCTCGTCGAGCGGTCGGTGCCTCGGGGGCGCCCGGTCCGCGGGCTCGTGCGGGTCAGGAGGTAGGGGGCTCGTCCTGGCCGGCCTCCTCGGCGGCGTCCGCCTCCTCCTTCGTCTTGTGGACGGCGCCGTCGGCGTGCTCCGGCGGTCCGTAGACGGTGTAGAGGATCAGCGGGTTCTCGCCGGTGTTGACGAAGTTGTGCTTCTTCCCGGCGGGGACGACGACCAGGTCGCCCTGGACCACCTTCCGCTTCTGCCCGCTGACGATCGCCTCGCCCACGCCGCTGACGAAGGTGAGGATCTGGTCGATGTCCTCGTGGACCTCCTCGCCGATCTCGCCGCCCGGCGGGATCGTCATGACGACGAGCTGGGTGTGCTCGCCGGTCCACAGGACCCGACGGAAGTCCGGGCTCTCCTCGGCGACGGTTGCGATCGTGTAGTGCTCCACGGGATCTCCTTCTCTCGGGTGTGCGGTCTTCAGGACCGGTGGACGTCGCGGCGGTGGGACGCGGTCTCGCCGTCGTGGCGGGTGGCGCCCGCGGCGCGGGCCTCACGGTCACCGTCGGACGTGCGGCCGTGGCCGCGGTCGCCGTCGTGGTCGGACCGGCGCTCGCCGTTCGACCGGCCGGCGCTGAGGCGCAGCTCGCGGCCCTTGGCGATGTCCGTCTCGTGCTGCTTCTGCTTCTTGTCGCTGGCCTTGGTGTCGCGCGGCGGCAGCTGGATGGTCTCCTCCGCCTCGATGCCGGCCACGAGCTGACGCGAGCGCTCGAGCTCCGCGTCCACCTCCGCACCGAAGAGCAGCGCGTTGTTGGTGATCCAGACCCACAGGAGGAACAGGATGACGCCGGCGAGCGCGCCGTACGTCTGCGCGTAGTTCTCCCCGCCGCCGAAGCCGGTCACGTACAGCACGAAGCCCAGCGTGGCGAGGGCCCAGACGAAGATGGCGACGAAGGACCCGACGCTGAGCCAGCGGAACTTCGGCTGCTGCACGTTCGGCGTGGCGTAGTACAGGATCGCGATGACCAGCGCGACGAGGAGCACGATCACCGGCCACTTGGCGATGTTCCAGATCGTGACCGCCTGGCTGCTCAGACCGATCAGGCCGCCGATCTCCTCGGCGACCGGCCCGGAGAGCACCATCGCGCCGACGATGACGGCGACGAGGATCAGCATGACGAACGTGACGCCGTACAGCGCGGGGCGCAGCTTCCAGAACGGCCGGCCCTCGTCGATCTCGTAGATCCGGTTCATCGCCCGGCTGAAGGCGTTGACGTACCCGGACGCCGACCAGATCGCGATGAGCAGACCGACGACCAGCCCCAGGCCCGCCCCCTGCTGGCTCGTGAGGTTCTCCATCACGGTCCGGACGAGGACGAGCGACTCGTCGGGCATGCCGCGGCCCTCGAAGAACTCGACGACGCGCTGCACGGTCTGCTGGCCGTCGGAGACGAAGCCCAGGAGGGACACCAGCGCCAGGAGCGTCGGGGCGATCGCCAGCACACCCCAGTACGTCAGGGCGGCGGCGAGGTCGGTGACCTGGTCCCGCTGGAACTCCCGGAACGCCTTGCGGGCGGTGTACGTCCAGCCCGGCTTGGGGATGTCGTCGGGCGAGTCGGGCTTGCGGGCGTCGTCGGGGTGCGGCGCGGTCGCGGCCTTGACCGACGACGGCTGCTGCGAGCCGCCCTCGTGCGCCTCGGGACGGCCGGAGCCGTCGGCGGACGTCGTGTCGCGCGCGCCCTCGGCGCGACCGGCACGGGCGCCGTCGTCGTGGGAAGAAGTCCTGCTCATGTCGCTCTCCTCGGTCTGTGCCGGTCGAGGGCCGCCGGGCGGCCGTCGGGGTGAGGTTCGGTGTCAGGTCGTGGGTGGCTCGTGCGGGGCGCCGTCGGGGCGGGCGGGCCGGGCCTGCGCCGCGCGGTACGCGCGGCTGCGCAGGGCCGCGACCCAGCGGTACGTGCCGAGCCCGGGCGGCGTGCGGAGCGGGTCGAAGCGGACGTGCCCGTCCCCCGGCCGCGGGCTCTCCGCCATGATCTCGGCGGTCCCGAGGGGTCGCCACCGGGAGCGGGGCGTCGCCCAGGAGAGCGTCAGGTGCAGGGGCTCGGCGGCGAGGGCCGCCGCCAGCCCGTCCCGGTCGCGCGGCAGGTCAGCGGCCGGATCCGGCTCGGCGAGCAGGAGCACCGGCCCGCGCGGGCCGCGGAACGGCAGCAGGGAGCCGTAGGCGGCCCGCCCGTGCGCGCGCCGGGGCCCCGGCAGGTGACGCAGGACCGGGGCGTTCCCGGCGGGCGAGGACAGCAGCAGGTCGGCGCCCGGCAGGCGCAGCGCCAGGCCGAGGACGTCCGGCACCCGCCGCGGCAGTCCCCCGCCGCGGGACAGGCGCACGACGACGTCGTCCTCGCCGGGCTC
>JACIXM010000405.1 GCA_014360395.1 Actinotalea sp. | reverse complement strand
CCCGGTCCGGACGGTCGCCTCGACGCTGGGCACGACGGGCGGCTGCTGCCCCGCCGACGCCGGCACGGGCTGCACGATCACCTGGCCCACCGCCTCGGCGACGCCGTTGGAGACGACGTACGTGGCGACGACCGGCTCGGTGAGGGTCCGCAGCGACGTGATCCGCAGCAGCCGGTGGCCCAGGACCGCGATCCGCAGCCCGCTGCCGTCGGGCACCGCGACGGACTGCACCGCCAGCACGCCGCCGGCCGGGTCGACGTCGTTGGCGAGCGGGTCGATCGTCACCTCCCCGCCCGGCGGCAGGAGCACCCGGTCCAGCACCGCGATCGGTGGCGGCATCTGGTCGGGTCGCTCGCGCACGTCGATGCGCGCGACACCCTCGGCCTCCAGGGGGGAGACGGCGACGACGAAGCGGACGTAGTACGTCCCGGGCCCGGGCGCGGAGAACCGGAACGTGCCCGCCACGAGGTCGGTCGTCACGGTCGCGCCCGGGAGCTCGTCCACCCCCGCGAGGCGGACGGGCTCGCGCGAGGCGCTGCGCACGCTCTGCAGGGGCCGGACGACGACGGGCTCGTCGACGTACGTGACGGCGTGCACCGGGTCGATGCGCGGGACGACGGAACCCGGGGGCCGCACCTCGACCACGACGACGCCGGAGGCCGAGGCCTGCCCGTCGGAGACGGTGACCCGGACCTGGACGCGACCCAGGGAGCTGCCGTCGGAGGTGAACGTCAGCTCCCCGTCCTGCCGGGTGCGGACCGTGCCGCCGCCGTCGGCCGCGGCGCCGGCGAGCAGCAGCGGATCGCCGTCCGGGTCGACGAAGTCGCCGAGGACGTCGTAGGTCACGGCGCCGCCCTGCTCGACGAGCACCGAGCCCTGGCGGACCTGCACCGGGGCGCCGTTCTCGCCCGGCGAGCGAACGGTCAGCCGTACCGTCGCGGTCGACGGGGGGCTCGTGCCCCGCCCGTCGTCGACGGTGTAGGTGAACTCCGCCGTGCCCGCCGCGTCGTCCGCGACGGCGAGCTGGAGCGCGCGCCCGCCGTACACCGGCTGCAGCGTCCCGAAGGCGGGGTCGAGCTCGTCGAACGACCGCACCGTCAGCACGCCGCAGTCCGACGCCGCATCGTTGTCGATGACGCCCAGCACGGTCGTCCGGCCGGGCCGCACGCCGTACTCGTCGTCGACGGCCGCCGGGGGCGCAGAGTCGGGACCGCACTCGGTGCGCAGGTCCTGCGTGCTCTCGCGCGTCTGCGACTCCTCGTCCTCGCGCTCCTGGACCTCCTCCGGCTCGACGTCCTGCCAGTTCGGCTCCCGCAGCCGCGGGTCCTCCAGCGGCAGCCACAGCCGGCCGCGCTGGACGTCGTTGAGGACGACGACGTCCCGGTTGACGCGGAAGACCAGCTCGTCCGCAGCGGTCATCCCGTCCAGGTCGAGGACGTCCGGCGACTGCCCGTCGCACCGCTGGAGGTAGCTGCCGACGGCCGAGGACCACGCCCCGTGCGCGCAGCCCGCGACCCGGACCGGCGCGGCCGCCCGCCCGGAGGCGCCGGTGCGGTGCTCCTGGACCTCCCCACCGCGCAGCGGGACCTCGAGCAGGGCCGAGGGCGTCGCGACGAGGACCACCCCGGACCGCGGACCGGGCTGCTGCAGCACGAGGTCCGCGCCGTACCGGGCGAGGTCCACGACCGCGGCGGCGGTGTGCAGGCGGCTGCCCACGAGGGCCGCGACCTCGTCCCCGACGACCGTCAGGGCGTCGGGGACAGTGACCGGGTCGCCGGCGAGCCTGCCCGCCTCCTGGACCCCGGACCCGTCGTCGTCCGGGACGACCCGGCGCACCGCGCCGTCGGGTGCGACGGCCAGCACGGTGCCGTCGCGCGCGACGACGGCGCGGCCGCCCTCACCGAGCTCGAGGTCCGGGGCATCACGGTCCACCACCAGGCTGCCGAGCGTCGTCGTCGTCCGGACCCAGACCGAGCCGCCGGCCTCGACGGCGACCGTGCCCGCCGCCATCGCGACG
Source organism: Actinotalea sp. (assembly GCA_014360395.1). Lineage (GTDB taxonomy): Bacteria > Actinomycetota > Actinomycetes > Actinomycetales > Cellulomonadaceae > Actinotalea. Next base: position 894 of record JACIXM010000405.1, on the reverse strand, counting down.
CGGGCGCCGCCCGGCACGGCCGTACGCGCGGCGAGGGACACGCTCGCAGGGTCCACGACGCCGACGGCGCCGGGCTCGGTGAGCACGACGGCGCTGCCGTCCTGGAGGACGTCGAGGTCCGCGCTCGCAGCGACGAGCCCGGCGTTGAGCTCCTCCACCTGCGGGTTGTAGCGGCCCAGCTTGAGCTGCGCGGCGTTGGTCAGCCAGACCGACCCGTCGTGCAGGTCGACCTGGGACACCGGCGCGCCCGGGTGGACGACGGCGAGGACCGCGACCACGGCGGGCAGCACGACGGCCCCGACGGTGGTGCTCCACCGTCGGCGCCGCGTCTCGCGCGCCATGAGGGTCCCCACCGCCGGCCCGCTCATCCCGTGGCACCCCCGGCGCCGTCCGTGTCCCGGACGTCCTCCGCGCAGGCGACCGCCGGGCGGGTCGAGGACCGGCCGTCCTGCCGGACGAGGGCCACCTCCACGCACGTCGGCCCGCCGATGGCTGCGGGCACGGTGACGGTCGGCTCGTCGACCGGCGCGAGCGTCGCGTCCTGCCCGGGGACCACCACGCCCCACACGAAGCGGTCACCCTCCTCCGGCTCGGGGTTGGACCAGGTGAAGACGACGCTGCCGTCGGCGGTGGTCGCGCCCACGAGGTCGACGGGCGCGGGGACCGCCCGGACGGCGGGGACGGCCGGGGAGCCCGCCGGGCGCGCGGGCGCCGCGGCGACGTCCTCGTCGGGCGCCGGGGCGAAGGCCTGGACGGCCGCGGCGCCGAGCACCCCGACGACCACGACGCCCGCCAGCGCCCCGACGACGACGCGGCGGCGCCGGGGCCCCGGGGCGACGGGCTCCGCCGGGGCGTGCGCGACCGCCGCGGCGGCGGCCCCCCAGTGCGCCAGCA
>JACIXM010000404.1 GCA_014360395.1 Actinotalea sp. | reverse complement strand
CGAGCTACGGACGACCGTGGTCCCACGGGACCGCTGGAAGCGTGCGAGACCCCTGACCGGCGCGGAGCCGGCCAGGGGTCTCGTGCGTGCGGAGGATCAGTCCTCGGCGCGCGGCTGCGGGACGCCGTGCAGGAGGCTGCGGACCTCGGCCTCGCTGTAGCGGCGGTGGCCGCCGAGGGTGCGGATCGCCGAGAGCTTGCCCGCCTTGGCCCAGCGGGTCACCGTCTTGGGGTCGACACGGAACATGCTCGCGACCTCCGCCGGGGTGAGCAGAGCACCAGGGGCGTCGGTACGGTCCTGCTGGGAGGTCTGAGGCGACATGTCGCTCTCCATTTCGTCGTTCGGTGAGCCCGGCCGACCCTGGGGGTCCCGTCGGCTTTGCGTCCCCACCTCACGGTGGGTTTGCCCTTTTCGCTGACAGAGGACACGTTGACACAATCCGGACATCCGCGCAATCCCTCCTTGACGCTGTCATGGCCGGGTTCACCCGAAGGAAGCACGACAGCAGCGTGATCGCCGCTCGTCTCCGACCACGTGTCACATCCACTGTCACGGAGGCGCCGGCTGCCCGGAGACCAACGGGTCCTGAGCCGCTCGTCGCGCGTCGCCGGCGGAGGCGACCTAGCGTGGACGAACCGCCGGCGGACCGGACCGGGTCCGCGCGGCAGGCCATGCCCCTCGAGACCAGGAGGTACCCATGCCGAGCGTCCAGGAGTCCATCGACGTCGACGCCCCTCTCTCCACCACCTACAACCAGTGGACCCAGTTCGAGGACTTCCCCCACTTCATGGGCGGCGTCGAGAGCGTCACCCAGGTCAGCGACACGCTGACCCACTGGCGGACCACGGTCGGCGGGGTCGAGCGGGAGTTCGACGCCGAGATCACCGAGCAGCACCCGGACGAGCGCGTCGCCTGGAAGAGCGTGGACGGCAAGACCCACGCCGGCGTGGTGACCTTCCACCGCCTCAGCGACACGTCCACCCGCGTCATGGTGCAGATCGACTGGGAGACGGAGTCGTTCACCGAGAAGGCCGGGGCGGTGCTCGGCTTCGACGACCGCCAGGTCAAGAAGGACCTCGACCGCTTCAAGGAGTTCATCGAGGCCCGTGGCGTGGAGACCGGCGGCTGGCGCGGGGACGTCGAGCACCCCTGAGCCGAGCACCGGGCTGACGTCGCGCCCGCGTGACGCGTCGCCGCAGGAGGGGCGCCCCTTCCCGGGGTGCCCCTCCTGCGGCGTTAGCGTGCGGGGATGACCCGCGACACCACCGCCGAACCCACCCCCTCGCCCCTGGCGCCGGACCTCGCCGCGCTGCGGGACGAGCTCCGCGGTGCCGGCAGTCTCAAGTGGACCGGCAGCGAGGCCGACATCGCGGCATGGGTGGCCGAGTCGGACCTCGGCACGGCGCCGGCGGTCCGGGACGCCGTCGTCGGCGCCGTGACCGCCGGTCTGACCGGCTACCTGCCCCCGCACCTGCGGCGGGACCTCGCGGTCGCGACCGCGGAGTGGTCCGCCGCACGCCACCGGTGGCATCCCCCGCAGGACCGCATCCACCCCGTGGCCGACGTGCTCGAGGCCCTGCACGTCACCGTCGAGCACCTCACTCGCGCCGGGTCACCGGTCGTCCTCCCCACCCCGGCGTACATGCCGTTCCTCACCGCGCCCCGGCAGTGGGGGCGAGAGGTGATCGAGGTCCCCATGGCCGTCGACGCCGGGCGCGGGCACGTGCTCGACCTCGACGGGATCGAGGCCGCCTTCCGCGCGGGCGGGCACCTGCTCGTCCTCGTCAACCCGCACAACCCCACCGGCCGCGTCCACACCGTCGAGGAGCTGACCGCGCTGACGGCCGTCGTCGAGCGCCACGGGGGGCGGGTCTTCGCCGACGAGATCCACGCCCCGGTCGTCCACACCGGGCACCGGCACGTCCCGTACGCGGCGACGAGCCCCGCGGCCGCGGCGCACACGGTCACCGCGACGTCCGCCTCGAAGGCCTGGAACGTGCCCGGGCTCAAGTGCGCGCAGGTCCTGCTGACCGCCGACGACGACGTCGCGGCGTGGCGACGCGTGGACCACGTCGCCACCCACGGCGCGTCGACGGTCGGCGTCGTCGCGAACATCGCGGCGTACCGCTCGGGCGGGGACTGGCTCGAGGAGACCCTGGCGCGCCTCGGGGACCACCGCGCCGCCCTCGTCGAGGGGCTGCGGGACGGCGGGGCGTCCGACCTGGACCCGACGAGCGGGGCGGGCTCCCTCGTGCGGCACCGCAGCCCGGAGGGCACCTACCTCGCGTGGCTGGACCTGCGCCCCGCGTTCGAGGCGTCGGGCGACCCCGTGCCGGCAGATCTGGGCCGGTGGGTGCGCCGCCGGACGGGCGTCGCCGTCGTGGACGGGACGCGGTGCGGCGCCGTCGGTCGCGGGCACGTCCGGCTCAACGTGGCGATGCCGCGGCCGCTGGTCGTGGAGGCGGGTCGGCGCATCGCCGCCGCGCTCCCCCGCTGAGCTGCCCCCACGAGTCCTGCGGGTGCGCGACGGCGGGGCCGGCGCGTGCCGACCCCGCCGTGCGCCATGCCGCCGACCGGCGTGGTCGGCGACGACCGCAGCCTCAGGCCGGAGCGGCCTCCCCGGTGCGCGAGCCGATCGCCGTCGGCGCCGCCGTGCCGTGCTTGATCTCCACCCGGCGGGGCTTGGCCTCCTCCGCGACGGGGATCGTGAGCGTGAGGACGCCGTCGGCGTAGCTGGCCTCGATGCGGTCCAGCGCCAGGCCACGCCCGACCGTCAGCTGACGGACGAACGTGCCCGAGGCCCGCTCCCGCGCGAGCCACTGGACGTCGGCCTCCGTCCGCCCGGAGCGCTCGGCGCGGACGGTGAGGGTCCGGTCCTCCACGCTGACGTCGATGCTGCCGGGGTCCGCCCCGGGCAGGTCGACGTGCAGCACGTAGTGGTCACCGGCCCGGTAGAGGTCCATCGGCATGGCCGGGACCGCCGGGACCTCCGCGGCGCGGGTGGCGCCGAGGATCTGGTCCATCCAGCGGGCCGTGTCGGTGAAGGGGTCGAACCGCGTAGCCATGGTCGCAACACCTCCTCCCGAGGGTGCTCCGGACCGTCCGGAGCACGGTGCAGGTCCTGGTGCGGCGCTCCGTGTCCGCCCCAGGCGGCTACACCTCCGGTTTAGCACTTCGACCCACCGAGTGCCAAGTGCCCCGTGCGGCGTGGGACCTCGGTCCTGCTCGCACCAGCGCCGGGCGGCGGCGGGCCCAGACATAGGACGACATCGGGACCTTCGACACAGGAGGGTGACGCCGGCCACACCTACCGTCGGTGTCGGGTCAACGGTGATCCAGCACACGTCCACCCGAGGAGACCTGGAGCTTCCCCGTGAGCCGAACCGCCCGACCCAGCCCCGCCGCGCAGGCAGCGACGGACGTCGCGCCCGCCGCCGCGATCGACGGCCTCGTCGCCGGCGCCCTCAAGGCGCTCGGTCAGTACGCGGCCTACACGCAGGAGGACGTGGACCAGATCGTCCGCAAGGCCTCCGTCGCCGCGCTGAACCAGCACGGCGTCCTCGCCCAGCTCGCCGTCGAGGAGACCCGCCGCGGCGTGTTCGAGGACAAGGCCGTCAAGAACATCTTCGCCTGCGAGCACGTCACGCACCGCATGGCGGGCCTGAAGACCGTGGGCGTCGTCGGTCGCGACGACCTGCACGGCATCGTCGAGATCGCCGAGCCCGTCGGCGTGGTCGCCGGCATCACGCCGGTCACGAACCCGACGTCGACCGCGATCTTCAAGTCGCTCATCGCGCTCAAGACCCGCAACCCGATCGTCTTCGCCTTCCACCCGTCGGCGCAGCGGTCCTCGGTCGCCGCGGCGCGGGTCGTGCGCGACGCCGCGATCGCCGCGGGCGCGCCGGAGCACTGCATCCAGTGGGTCGAGACGCCCTCGATCGAGGCGACCAACCAGCTCATGCACCACCCGGGCGTCTCGCTCATCCTCGCCACCGGCGGCAACGCGATGGTCCGCGCGGCGTACTCCTGCGGCAAGCCGGCCCTCGGCGTCGGAGCCGGCAACGTCCCGGCGTACGTGACCAAGCAGGCCAAGCTCAAGCGCGCGATCAACGACGTCGTCATGTCCAAGTGCTTCGACAACGGCATGGTGTGCGCGTCGGAGCAGGCCGCGATCCTCGACACCGAGATCTACGACGACGCCATGGCGGAGTTCGACCGGCTGCACGCCTACCGCTGCTCGCCGCAGGAGAAGGCGCTGCTGGAGGAGCTCATCTTCGGCTGCCGCGCCGACGGCAGCAGCTGCTCCGGGGCGAAGCTCAACCCGGCCGTCGTCGGCCAGAGCCCGCAGTGGATCGCCGAGCAGGCCGGCTTCAGCGTCCCGGCGGACACCTCGATCATCCTGGCGGAGGTCAGCGAGGTCGGCCCGGCCGAGCCCCTGACCCGGGAGAAGCTCTGCCCTGTCCTGGCCGTCCTGCGCGCGGAGAGCACCGAGCACGGCATGCAGCTCGCCGAGCGCATGGTCGAGTTCGACGGCCTGGGGCACTCCGCCGCGATCCACTGCGAGGACAAGGACCTCGTCGAGGAGTACGGCAGCCGGGTCAAGGCCGTCCGCGTCATCTGGAACTCCCCGTCCTCCCAGGGCGGCATCGGCGACATCTACAACGCCTTCACCCCGTCGCTGACGCTGGGCTGCGGCTCCTACGGCGCGAACTCCGTCTCCAACAACGTCTCGGCGGTCAACCTGGTGAACATCAAGCGGATCGGTCGGCGCAACAACAACCTGCAGTGGTTCAAGGTGCCGGCGAAGACCTACTTCGAGCCCAACGCGATCCGCTACCTCGAGGACATGCCCGACGTCCGCCGGGTCACCATCGTGACCGACGAGACGATGACGAAGCTGGGCTTCGTCGACAAGATCCTCGACGTCCTCGCCCGGCGGCCGGAGAAGGTCGCGCTGCAGATCCTCGACCAGATCGAGCCGGAGCCGAGCATCCGGACCGTGGACCGCGGCGCCGAGCGCATGCGCGAGTTCAACCCGGACACGATCATCGCCCTCGGCGGCGGCTCGCCCATGGACGCCGCGAAGGTGATGTGGCTGCGCTACGAGCACCCCGAGGTCGTCTTCGCCGACATGCGCGAGAAGTTCTTCGACGTCCGCAAGCGCGCCTTCAAGTTCCCGACGCTCGGGGACAAGGCCAAGCTCGTCTGCATCCCGACCACGTCGGGCACGGGCGCCGAGGTCACGCCGTTCGCGGTGATCACCGACCAGGAGACGGGCGTGAAGTACCCGCTCGCGGACTACGCCCTCACGCCCACCGTCGCCATCATCGACCCGGCGCTGACCGGCAAGATGCCCGCGGCGCTGGCGGCGGACTCCGGCTTCGACGCCCTCACGCACGCCACCGAGGCGTTCGTGTCGGTCTACGCCAACGACTTCACCGACGGCATGGCCATGCAGGCCATCCGGCTCATCTTCGAGAACCTCGAGGCGTCGGTGACCGGCGGCGAGGAGGCGGCGGCAGCGCGGGAGAAGATGCACAACGCCGGGACCATCGCGGGCATGGCGTTCGGCAACGCCTTCCTGGGGATCGTGCACGCGATGGCCCACACCATCGGATCGACGTTCAAGCTCGTGCACGGGCGGACGAACGCGACGCTCCTGCCCCACGTCATCCGCTACAACGGCACGGTTCCGACGAAGCTGACGAGCTGGCCGAAGTACGAGTACTACGTCGCGCCCGAGCGCTTCCAGGAGATCGCCAAGGTGCTCGGCCTCCCGGCCGCGACGCCGGAGGAGGGCGTGGAGTCCTACGCCCGGGCCGTCGAGCAGCTGCGGGAGGCCGTGGGAATCCCCGCGTCGTTCCAGGCGCAGGGCGTCGCCGAGCGCGACTTCATCGGCAAGCTCGACGACCTGGCGATGCGGGCCTACGAGGACCAGTGCGCACCGGCGAACCCGCGCATGCCGATGCTCGACGACATGAAGGACCTCATGACCGCGGCGTACTACGGGACGTCGCTGCAGGACGTGCGCTCCCGGCGCACGGCGGCGCAGGAGGAGGAGCCGGCCACCCAGGAGCCGGTGCCCACCGCCTGACCCGCACGGCGGGTCCTCCGGTCGCGCGGACGACCCGCCACCGTGGCCCCCCGACCCTCCCGGTCGGG
>JACIXM010000403.1 GCA_014360395.1 Actinotalea sp. | reverse complement strand
CAGTCCGATGGCCCCGCCTCCTCGGAGGCGGGGCCGTCGTCGTCCGCCTCAGCGGCCGTCGTGGGGAGGCTCCGTCCCGGATGGCGGTGCACCCGCTCCCCACCGGGGCGAACACGGGCGCGTGGGGAGGATCCGTCCCGGATGGCAGTGCAGCGCCTCCCCGTGCGGGGACGGTGCGTCGCCGGGCGCTCAGTCCGCGTCGGGGGCGATGACCGGGCGGCCGTCCTGCCAGCCGAGCGGCAGGACGTTCATCGCGCGGTACGTGTTGTCGCGGTACCAGGAGTGGAAGACCAGGAACTCCTGCCCGTCCGGCCCCACGACGACGTCCTGACCTCCCGGACCGACGTAGCGGCCGTCGAACAGGTCGGTGCTGAACAGCGGGTCCGGGTCCTTCGTCCACGGCCCGTCCAGCGACGGCGCCGTCGCGTAGCCGATGGCGTACTCGGCGCCGCCGTAGCTGTTCGCCGAGTACAGCAGCGTGAACGTGCCGTCCCGCTCCACGAGCGTGGGGGCCTCCACGAGGTCGCCCTCCCACGGCAGGTCCTGCTTGATCAGGCGCACGGGCTCCCCGGCCAACGCGGTGCCGTCCTCGCTGAGAGGCGCGCGGTAGATCCACGTGTCGTGACCGCAGCAGTTGCCGTCGTTCTTCCACAGGAGGTGCCAGGCGCCGTCCGCGTCCTGGAACGTCGCGGCGTCGATCGCCCCGCCCTCCTCCTCCGGGCACAGCAGCATCTCCTCCCCGACGACCTCGAACGGCCCCTCCGGGGTGTCGGCCACCGCGACGCCGATGCACTGGAACGCCGGCCGGAAGTTCGTCGCGGTGAAGTACATGACGAACCGGTCCGTGGCCAGCCGGGTGACCTCCGGGGCCCAGGTCTTGCCCGGGATGACCCAGCTGGGCAGCGTCGGCAGGGCGTCGGGCAACGTCTCCCACTCCACCAGGTCGGTGGAGCGGGCCACGCGCACGTTCCGGTTGTTCCCGTTGGTCGCGTAGGCGTAGTACGTGCCGTCGACCTCGAGGACGTCGGGGTCGGGGAAGTCGTCGTTGATGACGGGGTTGACGTCGTGGACGCCCGACGGCGCCTCGGCGTCGCCTCCCCCGTCCGTGCCCTGCGCGGGTGCGTC
>JACIXM010000402.1 GCA_014360395.1 Actinotalea sp. | reverse complement strand
CCACCGCCGGCGTCGCCCCCTCCACGAACCCCGACCGGCAGGACCACCATGCGTCTGAACAGAGCCGTTCCCGCACGCCGAGCCCTTCCCCGCCGAACGGTCCCGCACCGGACCGTCCCGCGCCGCGCCGCCGCCGCGCTGACGGGCGGCGCCGTCGTCGTCGGCGTCGCCCTGCTCGCCCCACCGGCGAGCGCCGACCCGGCCGACGGCGCCCCGGCGTCGCCCGGCCAGGGTGCCGCCAGCGCGTCCACCACGTACACCAACCCCGTCAGCGAGCCGTTCGCCGACACCTTCGCCGACCCGGCCGTGATCCGGGGCAAGGACGGGTACTGGTACGCCTACGGCACGACCGACCCCCTGTTCGAGGGCGAGGGCGTGCGTCACCTGCTCCCGATCTCCCGCTCCACCGACCTCGTGACGTGGGAGTACGTGGGTGACGCCTTCACCGAGGACACCCTGCCCGACTGGGCGGACACCGACCGCAACGCAGCCCTGTGGGCGCCGGACATCCGCTACGTCGACGGCGAGTACCGCCTCTACTACGTCGTGACGGACACGACCGTGACCGACGAGGTCAACGACAACGCGATCGGCGTGGCCACCGCCCCGACCCCGACCGGCCCGTGGACCGACTCCGGCGCACCGGTCGTCGAGCCGCGGCGCGTCGGGCCGGACAACTTCCTGTGGACGTTCGACCCGTCGCACGTCGTCGACGAGGACGGCACCGAGCACCTCTTCTACGGCTCGTACTACGGCGGGATCTGGGTGACCGAGCTGTCCGCGGACGGCCTGCGCGCCGTCGGCGAGCCCACCCAGGTCACCATCGACAACAAGTACGAGGGCGCCTACGTCATCCACCGCGACGGCTACTGGTACCTGTTCGTGTCCTCGGCGAACTGCTGCGCCGGCCCGACGACGGGCTACAGCGTCCACGTCGGCCGCTCCGAGTCCCTCACCGGCCCGTACGTGGACCGCGAGGGCGTGTCCCTGATGGACTCGCGCGCCGGCGGCACGCCCGTCATCGCGCCGAACGGCAACGCGTTCGTCGGGACGGGTCACAACGCGATCGTCACCGACCTGGCCGGTCAGGACTGGAACGTCTACCACGCCATCGACCGCGCCGACCCGTACCTCGACGGCACCGACGGCATCAACGAGCGCCCGATGCTCCTGGACCGCCTGGACTGGGTCGACGGCTGGCCCACCACGCGCGCGGGCCTGTGGGCGTCCGACGACGCCCAGCCCGGCCCGGTCACCGGGGGCCGCGCCACGACGACGTTCGAGGACGGCATCACCCGTCCGTTCACCTCGACGGGCACGTGGACGGTCGAGGAGGACGAGCAGGCCGGCGCCCACGCGGTCTCCGGCTCCGCGGGCACCCTGCTGACCCGGCACGCCCTGCCGTACGACGTGCGCGTCGAGGCGGACGTCCGGCTCGACGACGGCGCCCCGTCGGTCGGTCTCGTCGCGGCAGCCGCCCCGCGTGGGGCGCAGGTGCGCGCGACGGTCGACGCGGCGTCAGCCGAGCTGGTCGTGGAGGTCGTGGACCGGCGCGGTGTCGTCGTGGCGAGCGGCAGCGACGCCCTCCCGGCGGGCGTGGACCTGAGCACCTGGACGAGCGCCGTGCTGGAGGTGCGCGACGGCGTCGCGTACGCCGAGCTGAGCCACGCCCGGCTCAACGACCCGTTCGCGGTCGTGACCGTGGAGCTGCCGGCCGGCACGCGGTTCGCGGGCTCGGCGGGTGCCGTCGCGGGCGGAGCGGGCGCGCACGTCGACAACCTCAGCGCCCTGCCCGCGGCCGAGGTCGAGGTGACCGAGGTCGCCGGACCGCCGGCGCCGGGCGCGCTGCTCGACGGCGACGAGTTCGACGGCGACGGGCTCGCCGACGGCTGGACCGCCGTGCGCGACCCCGACGTCACCGTCACCGACGGGGTCCTGCGGTGGGTGGTGGAGCAGGCGGACCTCGTCGGCGACGGCAACACCGCCGGGATCCTGCTGAGGGACGCGCCCGCGGGGGATTGGGTGGCCGAGACCAGGCTGACCATCGACCTCGGCACGGACACCATCCGCAACTACCAGCAGGGCGGGATCATCGCGTACGTCGACGACGACCGGTTCGCCCGCCTGTCGCACGTGGCGATCTGGAACACCCGCCAGACCGAGTTCGGCTACGAGATCCCGTACGCCGACCGGCTGCAGTACGGCGGGACGATCGTCGGGCCGCCGTCGGACACGACGTGGCTGCGCCTGACGCGCACCACCGACGCTGACGGTGAGCAGGAGGTCCAGGCCTCCACGAGCACCGACGGGCAGACGTGGGTCCACGGCGGTGTGTGGACGTTCCCGGCCGACGCCGAGATCCGCATCGGCCTGATCGCCCACGGCAGCCAGGGTGGCGAGCCCGCCACCGCGGAGTTCGACTACCTGCGGATCTCCGCCACCGCGGGCTGAGGGACCGGGGTCGGCCGGCAGCGCTCCGCCGGCCGACCTCGCTCCGCGGTTCGTCGGGAGCCTCCGGCCTCCGTTCGTGGGGAGCCGGTGCACCGGGATGCGGGTCGTCGGCTCCCCGCGGGCCTCAGGGGCCCGGTTCGCCGTCGGCCGGTGAGCGCACCGTCCCGGGCCGGCGCACCGTCGCGAGTGGCAACGGCCGGCTCAGCCGCAGGCCGCGCGCCCCCTGCCCGAGCGCGACACCGAGCAGGATGACCATCGCCCCGACCGGCTCGTTCCAGTGCAGCTGCTCGCCGAGGAAGGCCACCCCGACGACGGTCGCGACGACCGGCGTGATGTACGTGACGGTCGCCGCCGTCCCGGGCCCGGCCACCGCGATGACCCGGTAGTTCAGCGCATAGGCGACGCCGGTGCCGAGCGCGCCCAGTGCCAGGACGGCGAGGACGACGTCGACCGTGACCGGCCCGCGCGGGGTGACGCCGGTCAGCGCGAGCACCGGCAGCATCAGCGCCCCGGCGAGCACGACCTGCCCGGTGACGAGCGACAGCGGCCGCTGCCCGGAGGAGGTCAGGTACCGGCGCGAGTAGGGCAGCGCGAGCCCGTAGCACGTGATCGCGGCCAGGCACGCGAGCCCCCCGAGCCACTTGCC
>JACIXM010000401.1 GCA_014360395.1 Actinotalea sp. | reverse complement strand
GCCCCGCCTCCGAGGAGGCGGGGCCGTCGGACTGCCCGGGTCAGAACGCGTCGAGGATGTCCACGACGAACACGAGGTCGGAGTTGGCGGGGATCGGGTCGCGGTCCTGGTCGCCGTAGGCCTGCTCGGACGGGATCACCAGCAGCACCTGGCTGCCGACCTTCTGGCCGACCAGGCCCTCGTCCCAGCCCTGGATGACCTGGCCGACGCCGATGCCGAACTGCGCCGGCTGCCCGCGCTCCCAGGAGGAGTCGAAGACGGTGCCGTCCGACAGCAGGGCACCGTGGTACTGGACCGAGATGGTCTGACCGGCCTCGATCTCCGGGCCGTCACCCTCGATGAGGGGCTGCACGACGAGCTCCGTCGGCTCCTGCGCACCCTCGACGTCGATCGTCGGGGCGCCGTCGTCGTCGAGCGTCACGGTGGGCAGGCCCTCCTGCGGCTCGACGGCCGTGCCCTGCGCGCGGGTCGGCAGGACGTCGACGACGTCGATGACCAGGAGCGTGGCCGGCACCTCCTCGCCCGTCTGCGACGGGCCGCCCGGCACGGCGTAGAGCACGCGGGTCCCGACGCCCTGGCCCTCGAGCGCGGCGTTGAGCTGCGGCAGCGCCGGGTCGCCGTAGGGCAGGCGCTCGGGCGCCCCGGTCTCCCACGTCGACTGCAGCGTCTCGTTCTCGTCCCCGGACACGGCCAGGACGTCGACGACCATGATCTGGCCGTCCTCGACCGGGTCGCCGTCGCCCTCGGTGACGACGATCGCGGCGGGGGCGCCGATCTCGAACGGCTGGTCGAACGTCAGAGTCGGCTCGGCGCCGAAGTCGCCCTCGACCTGCACGGCGCGCAGGGCCTCGAGGTCCTCCTCGGCCCCGGCGGTCTGCTCGGTGCCCTCCGCCCCGGCGGTCGGGGACTGCCCCGGCTCCGCGGCGTCGTCGTCGGCGGAGCCGCAGGCGGTGAGCAGGAGGGCGGTGGTCACTAGGGTGGCGGCCAGTCGGCGCACAGGCAGGTCCTTCGTCGTCGGTCGTGGTGGGCGGCCAGGGGCTCGACCACGAGGTGTCCGCGGGCGCGGACCGGGGACGACTCTACGTGCTGGGTCTGGGAGGCACCTGGGCGTCCTGTGAAGCCCGTGTGCAGGCCGGCCCGGGCCCGGGGCCCGCCCGCGTCGCCTCAGGCGCTGCGCGGGCGCGACCCGTGGTGGGCGCGCTCGTGCCGGTCCAGCCCCTCCGCGAGCGCGGCGATCATCGCGGCGGCCTCCGCCGGGTCCAGGCGGACCGTCCCGGCGCACCGCCCGTCGCGCCACAGGCTGACGACGACGACGCCCCGGTCGTCGTGCCAGGTGACCTGCAGCGCCCGGTCGCCCCGCACGTCCGGCAGGGCGACGGAGCGCCCCAGCGGCAGCGCGCTCACGCTCTCCATGCCCCGACGATCCTCCTGTCGGGACGCCCTGTCCAGAGGTCGCGGGGCTGGTCAGCCGGGTCGGCTCAGGCGGCCTGCGTCGCCGCGTCGGCTGCGGCGCGGCCCGCGCCCGTGCCCCGCCGCAGCGTCCGGGAGCCGGCGAGGGTCGCGACGACGGCCGCGACCGCCGCACCGGCGACGACGAGGAACCCGCCCCGCGCGCCGCCCTGGTCGATGAGCGCCCCGCCGACGGACGCGCCGATGGCCACCCCGACGCCCAGCGCGGTGCTCACCCAGGTGAGGCCCTCGGTGAGCCGGCCGGGGGGTGCCAGCTGCTGCACGAGGCCGTTGCCGGTGATGAGGGACGGCGCGATGGCGAAGCCGGTGACGAACATCACCAGCGCGAGCGTCACGAGGGTGTCGACGACGAAGAAGAGCGAGACGCCGACGGCGAGCGCGAGCACGGTCACGGTGAACCGGCGCCACAGCGGCCCGCTCCAGTGGCGGGCGCCGTACCCGAGACCGGAGACGAGCGAGCCGAGCGCGAACACCGCCAGGACGAACCCCGCCGCGCCCTTGCGCCCCTGCTCCTCGGCGAAGGCGACGGTCGCCACGTCGGTCGCACCGAAGATGGCCCCCATCGCGATGAAGACGACGACGAGCACGACCATGCCGCCGGACCGCAGGACGTCGAGGTACCCGCCCCGGGTGTCCTGGAGCGCCGTCGGCGGCTCCGTGCCCCGCTGGGCGAGGAACACCAGCCCGCCGACGAGCAGGGCGACGACCGGGAGCACCAGGCCCGCCTGCGGCGCGACGGACGTGGCCAGGAGCGTCACGACGATCGGGCCCACCACGAAGACGAGCTCGTCCAGGGCGGACTCCAGCGAGTACGCGGTGTGCACCTCGCGGGGGTCGTCGAGGGTGTGCGACCAGCGCGCCCGCACCAGCGCGCCGATCGACCCGGCGCCGGCTCCCGACAGCGCGGCCGTGAGGAACAGCAGCGGGGTGGGGCCGCCGACGGAGGCGACCGCGACGAGCGCCGCGAGGCTGGCGGCGGCGAACGTGATCGCCGGCCGCATGACCCGCGCCTGCCCGTGCCGGTCCACGAGGCGGGCCAGCTGGGGCGCGCAGATCGCATGGGCGACGACGTGGGCGGCCGCGACCTGCCCGGCCAGCGCGTAGGAGCCCTGCAGCCCCGAGATCATCAGCACGATCCCGATGGCGACCATCGACATGGGCAGGCGCGCCACGACGCCGGCGGAGGAGAAGGCGAGCGCGCCGGGACGGGTGAGGATCGTGCGGTAGGGCTGGAGCACGAACGGATTCTGCCCTGCCCGCCTCCGCGCCGCCGCCCGGACCAGGACGTGCCGCGCCGACGTCCGGTGGAGGGCGGGGATCGCCCGCGGGCGGTACCCCGCCGGGTACGACGTCCCTCAACATCACGGGTCCCCCGGTCGATGATGTGGGCGGAGGCGCCCGGCCTCCGGGGTGCGCGCCCGTCCGCTCACCCCTCGCGCACGAGAGCGGAGGCCGACGGCGATGGCGACCCAGGCCCTGCCGGCGTCGGCTGCGGGGACGTCGACCGCGCAGGTGACGGGGCGCGACCCGGACGCGACCGCTCACGCCGGACGCCCGGTGGTGGTGCCCGGCGGCCCCCTCTCTCTGCTGCTGGTCGGCCTCGCCGTGTTCGCGCTGGCCGTCGCGGCGGTGCGCGCGACCACGTCGGGCGAGGTCTCGGCGTGGTGGCCGGCGGCCGGCGTCGGCCTCCTGGCGTTCCTCGCCGCGCCGCCCCGCCGCCGGGTGGGCGTCCTCCTCGTGGTCGCCGTCGCGACCCTCGCGGCGAACGTCGTGGGCGGGCGACCGGTGGCGCCGTCGGTCGGCTACGGCGTGAGCAACGTGCTCGACGTCGCCGTGGCGGGCTGGTGGCTGCTGCGCGGCCGCACCAGCGCGGTGCTCGAGACCCTCGACGACGTCGTCCGCCTCCTCGTCGGCACGGCGCTCGGCGTCGCGGCCCTCGGTCTCGGGGTCGGCGTCACCGCCGTCGTGACCGGCTACGGCCCCTTCCTGCCCGCCGCGGTCGGCGCGATGGCGAGCCACGCGGCGGCGATCCTGCTCATCGCCCCGCTCGGGCTCGCCGCCCGGGACCACGGCGCCCGGCGCCCGCCGGTGGAGCTGACCGCCATCGCGGCCGCGACGGTGGTGGTCCTGCTCCTCGTCTTCGCCCTGCCGCGCAGCGGGCCGCTCGGCTTCCTCCTCGTGCCGGTCGTCGTCTGGGCGGCGCTGCGCCTGACGCCGCGGGTCGTGGCCGCCCAGCTCGTCGTCGTCGCGGTCGCCGTCGTCTCCCTCACCGCCGCCGGCACCGGGCCGTTCGCCGGCGCGGAGCTCGACCCGCCGT
>JACIXM010000400.1 GCA_014360395.1 Actinotalea sp. | reverse complement strand
CCACCCTTCCCGCCCTCCGTCGCTCCTCGGGACTCCCCCCGACTCCTCGCGGGGAGCCTCTGCACCGCATGCCGGACCGACACCTCCCCGCGGGCGCCGTGCTGGGCCGGCGGCGAGCTCGCGGGGCGGCACCGTGCCGGATCCCGGACCAGCACCTCCCCGCGGGCCTCGCGCTGGGTCCGCAGCGAGCTCGTGGGGCGTATCTGGTCCGGGATCCGACGAGTGAGCTCCCCGCGGGCCGCGTCGAGGCGGGGAGCGGTCAGGCGCAGATCGGCGGCGCGACGCCGGGTCAGCGGACGGGGCAGCCGCGGCCGCACGGCGTCGGCGCGTCCGCCCAGCCTCCCGCCCGCAGCGCCCGGACGACCTGCGCGGCGGTCCCGCACGGGTCCCGACGGACGTGGTGCCAGCGGTACCTGAGCGTCACCTCGCCGTGGCTCAGCACGACCGCGTTGTCACGCCAGACGTCGTCGGCGGTCCGGCCGCCGGGGTGCGCCAGCTCGCCGTCGAGCTCCACCCGGGTGCACCACCGGGCGTAGCGCACGTCGGACCGGATCCACCGCCCCTCGATGACCTCGCGTTGCTGGCGCGTGCCGCTCGGCAGACCGTGCCGACGCTCGACGTCGCGGTAGTACCGGCCCTCGAGCGCCGACTCGACGCCGTCCCGGACGTCGCCGAGGAGCTCGAGGATCGTCCCGCGGTGGCGCACTTGCCGACGGGTCCCCAGGTCGGCGAGGACCGCCTCCGCCCTCACTCCGACGCGGACGGCGGCGCAGAGCAGGCCGAGGACGTCGTCGGCACTGGTCAGGCGCGACACGCAGTCCACGACGGTGGTCGCCGCGTCGGTTGCCCGAAGTCCGCGGGCCTCCACCACAGCGACGGGGCGGCGGGTGCGGTGCAGGACGATCCCGGCGGGGAGCCCGACCACGCGCCGACCGTGGGGCACCGACACGTCGAACGTCGCGGGCGCGCGGCGGGCGAAACCGTGCAGCCAGGCGGCCGCGTCGTGACTCAGGGCTGACCCGGCGCCGACCCGCAGGAGCGCGGCGTGCGCCCGTGCCACCCACAGCAGCGGCCCCCCGTGCACCACGAGCACGCCCTCGTGGAGCCGGCGCCACCGTCCCGACTCGACCTGGCGCTGCACCCACGAGCGTGTCGCACCGTCGCGCAGGAGATCGGCAACGGTCACCACGCCGCCGCTGTCGCGCAGCGCGACGCGCTCGATCGTCCGTCGGTCCACTGCCACGGCGCCACCCTGACCGCCGGACGCCGCACGGGTCGGCCCGACCCGACACGCCGGTGGACACGGCGCACCGGCGTGCCCCTGTGCACACCGGCCGGCTCCGACGCCCCTGCGGCGTGGGGTGGCCATGATCCGCCCAGCGGCGCACGGCCACCCCACTGCGGCGACTACACATTCGTGGGGAGGCGCCGTGCCGGGATCCGGACGAACGCCTCCCCACGGAGGAGCAGCGGCGGTCAGCCGACCGGGACCGCCAGACGCTCGACGAGGTGCGCGGGCACGACGTCGTAGTGGCTGTGCTCCGCCGTGAACGTGCCCCGTCCGCCGGTCAGCGAGCGCAGGTCCATGACGTACCGCACGAGCTCGGCCTCGGGGACCATCGCCTCCACGACCGAGCGGCCGTCGGCCTGGACGTCGGAGCCGGTGATGCGCCCCCGCCGGCCGGACAGGTCGCTCATGACGTCGCCCTGCAGCTCCGCCGGCACCACGACCGTCACGTGCGACACCGGCTCGAGCACGACCGTCCCGGCCTTCTGCAGCGCCTCCTTGAGGCCGATCGACGCTGCCGTGCGGAACGCCATGTCGGAGGAGTCGACCGAGTGGTACTTGCCGTCGTAGCACTCGACGCGCACGTCGACCACGGGGAACCCGTGCAGGCCGCCGGAGTCCATCTGCTCCATGACGCCGCGCTCGACGGCGGGGATGTAGTTGCGCGGGATCGCGCCGCCGACGATCGAGTCGACGAACTCGCTGCCCTCGCCCTGAGCCCGCGGCGACACCCGCAGCTGCACGACCGCGAACTGCCCGTGCCCACCGGACTGCTTCTTGATCTTGCCCTCGACGTCGGCGGCGCCGGCGATGGTCTCGCGGTACGCGACGCGGACAGGCGCCGTCGTCACGTTGACGCCGAACTTGCGCGCGAGCTTCTCCAGCGCCACCGCCACGTGCACGTCGCCGGTCCCGCGCAGCACGGTCTGGCTGTGCCCGCCCGCGGCCGCGCCACCCTCGGTGGTGCGCTCGACGACGAGCGACGGGTCCTCGGCGCACAGCCGCTGCAGGGCGCCGGACAGCTTGTCGTCGTCGGACTGGGTGACCGGGGTCAGGGCCAGCCCGTAGAGCGGCCGGCGGGCGGGCGGCGCGGGGACGACGACGGGCGTCGCCTTGCGGGCCAGCGTGGAGCCGGTCGGGGAGTTGGCGAGCTTCGCCACAGCGGCGATGTCCCCGGCGACGACGGCGTCCGCGGGCAGGTGCTCCTTGCCGCGCAGGTGGAACAGCCCGTGCAGGCGCTCCTCCGCGCCGGTCACGGCGTTGACGAGGCGGTCGTCGTTGCGGATCGTCCCGCTGAGCACCTTGAACAGCGACACCTGCCCGACGAACGGGTCGGCGACGGTCCGGAACACGTGCACCAGCGGGTCGCCGTCGGGGTCGGGCGAGACCTCGATCTCCTCGCCGTCGCCGTTGGCACCCACGCGCACGGCGACGGGCCGGGGCGCGGGCCCGATCTCGCAGAGGAAGTCCGCCAGGCGGTCGATCCCGACGCCCGTCGCGGCCGACCCGAGGACCACCGGGTACTCGGTGCCCTCGAGCACCTCGTGGGCCAGGGCCCGCTCGAGCTCGGCGGCGCTCGGGACGTCTCCGGACAGGTAGCGCTCGAGCTGCTCGTCGTCGCCGGAGACGATCTCCTCGGTGACCTCGTCGTGCAGGCGGTGCTCCTCCTCGGCGACGTCGTCGGGCATGGTCCCGGTGTGGTGGGTGCCGTCACCGTCGTACTCGAAGGCCTGCTCGGACAGCACGTCCGCGACGCCGTGGAGCGCCTCCTCCTCCCCGAGCGGCAGCTCGAGGACGACGAACCCGCTGCCGAACCGGCTGCGCAGCTGCTCCAGCACCCGGTGGAAGTCGGCCCGGGGCTTGTCCTCCTTCGTCACGAAGACCATCCGCGGTACGCCGAGCGCCTCCGCCCGCTCCCAGACGGCCTCGGTGCCGACCTCCACGCCGTCCACGGCGCTGACGACGACGACGGCGAGGTCCGCGACCTGCAGCGCGGCATCCACCGACCCCGCGAAGTCGGCGTAGCCGGGGGTGTCGATGAGGTTGACCTGGTACGTCACGCCGTCGGAGGCGGTCCAGGGAAAGGGGGCGACTGCCAGGGAGAGCGAGATGCCGCGCTTGATCTCCTCCGGCTCGGTGTCGCACACCGTGCTGCCGTCCTCGATGCGCCCCATCCGCGGGATCGTGCCCGCGCGGTGCAGGAGTGCCTCGACGAGTGTCGTCTTGCCGACACCGCTGTGGCCCACCAGGGCCACGTTGCGGATCCTCGGCGTCGCTGCCTGGTCCATTGACGGATCTCCTTCGTTGGAGTGGCCCTTGGCGGCAGGTTAGTCACGGCGGGTCGGCGGGCAACAGGACCAGAGGCCCTCGACGTCCCCCCGTTCTCACCCTTGGCAGGTGAGGCGACGGCCGGTGCGGGCCCCCGACCATCGACGCGTGCGCCGGCCGTGGCGCCCCGATCACGAGGAGGCTCCGATGCCGCTGTTCGACCTGTTCTGGACGATGCTCTGGCTGTTCCTGTTCGTCGCGTGGATCTGGCTGCTCATCAGCGTCTACGCGGACGTCTTCCGCAGCGACGACATGGGCGGGGGGAAGAAGGCCGCCTGGGTGCTCTTCGTCACCGTGCTGCCGTACCTCGGGGTGCTGGTCTACCTCATGGCGCGCGGGTCCTCGATGAACGAGCGCGCCGCCCGCCAGGCCATCCGTGCCCAGCAGGCCACCGAGGACTGGATCCGCGAGGTCGCCGCCCCGCGCACCAGCACGGCCGACGAGATCGCCAAGCTCGTGCAGCTGCACGAGAAGGGCGTCATCAGCGCCGACCAGTTCGAGGAGCAGAAGAGCAAGCTCCTCGTGTGACGCCGGCGGGGTCCGTCGACGGCGTCGCGGTCAGAGCAGACCGCGACGCCGTCCGACCTCGACCGCGCCCCGCCGTCCGCTCACCCCGAGCTTGCGGTAGACCGCCCGCAGGTGGGACTTCACCGTGTTGACGGACACGGAGTGCGCGTCGGCGATCTCCTGCAGCGACAGCATCGAAGGCAGCTCGCGCAGGACGGCGAGCTCGGCGGCCGTCAGGCGGGTGCCGTCGGCCTCCGCGGGCTCGGACGGCAGCCGCGCGAGCACCTGGCGGACGAAGGCCTCGTGCCGGCCGAAGCGGCCCTGGCCCGTCCGCAGCAGCCCGCCGACGACCGGCCGGTCCGCGAAGGGCCGGACCAGGCCCTCCGGCTCGGCCGCCTCCAGCGCACCCATGAGGCGGTCGTGCGCCCGCACCGCGTTGCCGAGCCGGTGCTCGATCTCCGCGCCGAGCACGCCGGCCTGCACACGGGTCAGGGTGACGTGGCACGGCGCCTGCCCCCGCTCGATCGCGGCGAGCTCGCTGCGCGCGGCGTCGGTGCTGCCGGCGTCGTGGTGCAGCATCGCGCGCAGGAGGGCGGTCTCCCCGGCGCCGGGCGGGCGCAGGTCCACCGCCTGGACGAGCTCGCGCGCCCAGGT
>JACIXM010000040.1 GCA_014360395.1 Actinotalea sp. | reverse complement strand
AGAAGGACGCGCAGCAGCTCATGGCGGTCCGGCGGATGATCTACGACCTCGACGTCCCCGTCGAGGTCGTGGCCGGCCCGACCGTGCGGGACGCCGACGGCCTGGCGCTGTCCTCCCGCAACGCCTACCTCGACGCCGACCAGCGCGCCCGGGCCCTCGCCCTGTGGCGCTCGCTGCGCGCCGCCGCCCAGGCGGTCGCCACCGGCGCCGACGCCGACGGCGTGCGGGCCGCCGCCCGCGGCCTGCTCGAGCGGGAGCCGGGCGTCGACGTCGACTACGTCGCGCTCGTGGACCCGGCCGACGCGACCGACGTCGCCCCCGATCACCGGGGCGAGGCCGTCCTGGCCGTCGCGGCGCGCGTGGGCGCGACGCGGCTCATCGACAACGTCGTCCTGCACCTCGGGGCCCGCGGCGACGGCACGACCACAGGGGGGACCGCATGACGACCGAGCACACGCCCGGCCGGCACGGCAGCGGACGGCTGCGGCCGATGATGGTCGGCAAGATCCACCGCGCGACGGTCACGGCCGCGGACCTGCACTACGTCGGGTCCGTCACGGTCGACCTGGACCTGCTCGAGGCCGCGGACGTGCTGCCGGGCCAGCAGGTCGACGTCGTCGACGTCACCAACGGCGCGCGACTCACCACGTACGCCCTGGCGGGGGAGCGGGGCTCCGGCGTCGTCTGCGTCAACGGGGCCGCCGCGCACCTGGTGCACCCCGGCGACGTCGTCATCCTCATCGCCTACGCGCTGCTGCCGGACGCCGAGGCGCGCACCTACGCCCCGGCGGTCGTCCACGTCGACGCCGCCAACCGCATCGTCGAGCTGGGCGGTGACCCGGGGGCGGCCGCCGACGGCGTCCTCACCGGTGCGGGCGCCGACCAGCTGCTCAGCTCCGCGCTGCCCTGGGGCGCCCGGTGAGGTTCCCCCGGCGCCTGGCGGCCCCGGAGCCGGGCTGGGTGGCGAGCGCCGACGTCGTCGTCGTGGGTTCGGGGATCGCCGGGCTCACCGCGGCGCTGCGGCTGCGTCGGCGGGTGGACCGGGTGCTCCTGGTGACCAAGGGTGAGGTCGCGTCCGGCTCCACGGTCTGGGCGCAGGGCGGGATCGCCGCCGCGCTGGACCCGGAGGACTCCCCGCAGGCGCACCGCGCCGACACCCTCACCGCCGGGGTGGGTCTGTGCGACCCGGCCGCGGTCGACGTCCTCGTCCAGGAGGGCCCGCTGCGGGTCCACGAGCTCGTCGCGGCCGGTGCACGCTTCGACACCGAGCCGGACGGGCGGATCGCCCTGACCCGCGAGGGCGGCCACGGCGCGGACCGCATCGCCCATGCCGGCGGGGACGCGACCGGCGCGGAGATCACCCGGGCGCTCGTGGCGCAGCTCGAGGCGGTGCGGGCCGACCCGGGCATCGACGTGATCGAGCACGCTCTGGTGCTCGACGTCCTCACCGCCGCACCCGACGCCGACGGGCGGCCCGGCCCGGCGTGCGGGGTGACGCTGCACGTCATCGGCGAGGGCACCCGCGACGGCGTCGGCGCGGCGCTCGGCCGGGCGGTCGTCCTGGCCACCGGTGGCATCGGGCAGGTCTACGCGTCCTCGACGAACCCCGCCCAGGCGACCGGCGACGGTCTCGCGGCCGCCCTGCGCGCCGGCGCCGCGGTCGCCGACGTCGAGTTCGTCCAGTTCCACCCGACCGTCCTGTGGCTCGGCGCGGGCGTCAAGGGCCAGCTCCCGCTCGTCTCGGAGGCGGTCCGCGGGGAGGGCGCGCTCCTGCTGGACACCGACGGCGTCCGGTTCATGCCGGCCGTGCACCCGCTCGCCGAGCTCGCGCCCCGGGACGTCGTCGCCCACGCGATCGTGCGGCGCATGGCCCTGACCGGCTCCGACCACGTCTTCCTCGACGCCCGGCACCTGGGTGCGGACTTCCTGCGCGCCCGCTTCCCGACCATCCACGAGCGGCTGCTCACCGAGGGCATCGACCTGACCACGGACCTCGTACCGGTCGCGCCCGCCCAGCACTACCACTCCGGCGGGGTCCTCACCGACCTCGACGGCCGCACCACCCTGGCCGGGCTCTACGCCGCGGGGGAGGTGGCGTGCACCGGGGTGCACGGGGCGAACCGGCTGGCGTCCAACTCTCTCCTGGAGGGCCTCGTCTTCGGCCACCGGGCCGCCGAGCGCATCGCCCGCCACGTGGGCGGCGTGCCGCAGCGCGAGCCCGTCGAGCGGCCCGGCGAACCCGCGCTCGTCGCGGCCACCGTGCGCTCGCGGGTGCAGCGGCTCGCGCAGAGCGGGCCGGGCGTCATCCGCACCGCGCCCGCGCTCGCCACCGCGGCGCAGGGCCTCGCCGCGATCCCCACCCGCGCCGACGTCGTGCCCGGTGTCGTCGCGGCGCCGCAGGTGGCCGAGTGGGAGACGACCAACCTGCACCAGGTCGCGGCTCTGCTCACCGAGGCCGCGGCCCTGCGTACCGAGTCCCGCGGCGGGCACTTCCGGGAGGACTTCCCGGCGTCCGACGACGCCGCGTGGTCCCGTCGCCTCGTCGGCGAGCTGTCCGCCGACGGCGCCCTGACCTGGCGCGACGGCCCGCTGACGCTCCCGGGCCCGATCGGCTGAGCCCGACGGCTCCCGCGGCCGTCGTCGGGCTCAGCGGTGCCGAGGGGCGTGCGGGGCGTCAGTCGCGCTCGAGCGCGAGGTCGGGCAGGGCCGCGCGCAGCGTCAGCATGCCGCCGGAGAGCATCGAGCTGTCCAGGCCGGCCTGCACGAGCACGCGGTGGGCGAGGTAGGAGCGGAAGCCGCTCTGGCAGTGCACCCGCACGGGCCGCCCGGCCGCGGCCTCGCGGACCTCGTCCAGGCGCGCCCGCAGCTGGGTGTGGGGGACGTTGAGGGCCCCGGGCAGGTGCCCGCCGCGGAACTCCGTGCCCGTGCGGACGTCCAGGACCAGCGCCTCCTCCAGGACGGTGCCCAGCTCGTCGGGATACCACAGGCGCAGCTCGCCGCCGAGGACGTTCTGGGCGACGAAGCCGGCCATGTTCACCGGGTCCTTGGCCGAGCCGTACGGCGGGGCGTAGGACAGCTCGAGCTCGGCGACGTCGTCGACGGTCATCCCGGCGGCCAGCGCGGTCGCCAGGACGTCGATGCGCTTCTCCACCCCGGCGCGGCCGACGGCCTGGGCGCCGAGCAGCCTGCCGTCGGGCGCGAACGTGAGGAGCAGGTGCACCTGCTGGGCGCCGGGGAAGTACCCGGCATGGTGCCCGGGGTGGACGTGCACGACGTGGTGGGGGATGCCGGCCCGCTCCAGCGCCTCGTGGCCGGCGCCCGTCACCGCGGCGGTCAGGCCGAACACGCGCACCACCGCGGTCCCCAGGACGGGCCGGGCACGGCCGGCGTCGGTGAGGCGGCCGAGGATCGAGTCCGCGGCGCGGCGCCCTGCCCGGTTCGCCGGCCCGGCCAGGGGCACGGGGGCCACGACGCCGGTGACGGCGTGCCGCACCGCGGTCGCGTCGCCGACCGCCCAGATGTGCGGGTCCGAGGTCCGCTGCTCGTCGTCGACGACGATCGCACCGCCGCGGCCCAGCTCCAGGCCGGCCTCCTCGGCGAGCCGGCTGTCGGGCCGCACGCCGACGGAGAGGACGACGACGTCGGCGGGCAGCGCCGTGCCGTCGGACAGGCGGACGACGACGGGCCCACCCTCGGCCGGGGCCGCCAGCGCGCCGTCCTGGACGTCGACCTCGTCCGCGACGGGGCCGGTCCTGGTGATCGCCTCTGCCGCGACGCCGACGTGCGTGACGACGCCGTGCGCGCGCAGCTCCGCGTCGAGCAGGCTGGCCAGCTCCGGGTCCAGCGGGGGCAGGACGTGGTCGGCGAGGTCGACCAGGTGCACGTCCAGGCCGCGCTCGCGCAGCGCCTCGGCGGCCTCGATGCCGATGAAGCCGGCGCCGAGGACGACCGCGCGGCGGGCACCGCCGGCGACGAGGGCCCGGACGCGGTCGGCGTCGGGGACGGTGCGCAGCGTCTGCACCTGCGGCAGGTCCAGCCCGTCGATCGGCGGCCGGAGCGCGACGGCGCCCGGCGCGAGGACCAGCGCGTCGTAGTCGAGCGTGAGCGGGCTGTCGTCGCCGCCGTCGAGGCGGCGCACGTGCACCTGCCGGCGTTCGCGGTCGATCCCCGTCACCTCGTGCCGCATGCGCACGTCCAGGTCGAGGGAGGCGGCCAGGGACTCCGGCGTCTGCAGCAGGAGGGCGGACCGGTCCGGGATCTCGTCACCCACGTGGTACGGCAGCCCGCAGTTGGCGAACGAGACGAACTCGCCGCGCTCGAGGACGACGATCTCGGCGTCCTCGCGCAGGCGCCGGGCCCGGGCCGCGGCGCTCATGCCGCCCGCGACACCACCGACGATGACGATCTTCATGACAGGTCCTCTGCTGGTCGGGTGAAGGGGTGCGCACGGCGTCGGGCAGCAGGAGCAACATACCCAGGGGGGTATGCACGGGATGGGTCGAAGGTCCCAGGTGGGACCCGGCTCACGCCGGGCGCCGCGCGACGACGACGGCGTCGCGGGCGGGGCGGTCCGCGCCCGGGACGGCGCGCTCGCGCACGGTGGCCGCGCTCACGGCGAGCCCGGCCTCGCGGGCCGCGGCGGCGACGTCGTCGGCCGCCCAGAGCACGGTGGCGTCCTGCGGCCCGCCGACGCCGTCGCGCAGGTTGCTCACGTCGTGGCCGACGAGGACGGCGGTGCCGCCGGCGGCCACGCGCGCGCACGCGGCGGTGAGGGCGGCGGCGAGGGGTGCCGGCGGCAGCTGGAGGTAGGCGACCACCACGAGGTCGAAGGGCCCCGGGGGAAGGGGCTCGGCGACGACGTCGGCCACGTGCCAGTGCGTGCGCGCGGCGACGCCCTGCTCGGCGGCGAGGTGCTCACCGCGCGCCATCGCGACGGCCGAGAAGTCGACGGCGTCGACCTCCCAGCCCCCGCGGGCCAGCCAGAGGGTGTGGCGCCCGTCGCCGGCGGCGACGTCCAGGGCGCGGCCCGGCGCCAGCGGCTCCGTGACCTCCTGCACGAAGGCGTTCGGGGCGCTGCCCCACGGGTCGTCCGTGCGGTAGCGCTCGTCCCAGGCCGAGCGGTCCACGGGTCAGGCGAGGGAGAGGAAGAGCTTCTGCAGCTTCGTGCGGTTGACCTCGGCGTCCTCGCCGCCCTCGAGCAGGCACTGCTCCAGGCCGGTGGCGATGATCGCGAAGCCGGCACGGTCCAGCGCCTTGGAGGCGGCGGAGAGCTGCGTCACGACGTCGGCGCAGTCGGCGCCGGACTCGAGCATCTTGATGACCCCGTTGAGCTGGCCGTTGGCGCGGCGCAGACGGTTGATGACCGCGGTCATGTCCTCCGGGTCCAGCTGCATGGGGGCGCCCTCCATCATCTCGTCACGCGCCCTCCGGCCGTGCGCCACGCGGCGAGCCCACCGGAGAGGCTGGTGGCACGGTACCCCGCCGCGCGCAGCTGTGCGGCGGCGCCGCGCGACCGCATGCCCGAGGCGCACATGACGACGACGGGCGCCTCCTGGGGCAGGCGGCGCGACTCGGCCTGGAGCCGGCCGAGCGGGATGTGCCGGGCCTGCGGCGCGTGGCCGGTGCGCCACTCGTCCTTCTCGCGCACGTCGACGAGGACCGCGCCCTCCTCCAGCAGGTCCAGGGCCTGGTCGACGCGGACGGTCTTGGGCAGGGCGTCGGGGTCGCGGCGCAGGAGGCGGTCGAGGAAGCCGGGCATCGGGCGGGTCCTTCCGGAGCAGGGGATCGGGTGCCGCCGGCGGGGCGGCCTGCGTCTCAGCATACCCCCTGGGGTATCACTTCGGCACCCTCCGTACGGTGTGGGCGTGGACACCCCTGACCCCGCCCCCGGCGCCCCGCTGGACCGTGCCTGGACGCGGCGCACCGTGCGCGTCGCGCTGGAGGAGGACCTCGGGCCGGCGCCCGGTCGCGACGTGACCACCCAGGCCACGATCGCGCCC
The DNA here is from genome assembly GCA_014360395.1 of Actinotalea sp. Taxonomy (GTDB): domain Bacteria; phylum Actinomycetota; class Actinomycetes; order Actinomycetales; family Cellulomonadaceae; genus Actinotalea. The sequence goes on along the minus strand of JACIXM010000040.1, from coordinate 4,816 downwards.
GACGAGGTCGGCACCGCCCACCTCGTGGCCCGTGCCGACGGCGTCGTCGCCGGCCTGCCCGTCGTGGCGGAGGTCCTCGCCCAGGTCGCCGAGCGCCTCGGGCTGCCCGTGCCCGTGGTCGACCAGCGCGCCGACGACGGCGCCCGGGTCGCCCGCGGCGACGTCGTCGCGGTCCTGCGCGGCCCGGTGCAGGTCCTGCTCGTGGGGGAGCGGACCCTGCTCAACCTCGTCAGCCGGGCCTCCGGCGTGGCCACGCACACCCGACGCTGGGCCGACGCGCTGGCGGGCACGGGCGCGCAGGTGCTCGACACCCGCAAGACCACCCCCGGGCTGCGGGAGCTGGAGAAGTACGCCGTGCGGTGCGGCGGCGGCACCAACAAGCGGATGGGCCTGTTCGACGTCGCGATGGTCAAGGACAACCACGTCGTGGCGGCCGGGTCCGTCGCCGCGGCGGTGGAGGCGGTCCGGCGGCGCTTCCCCGACGTCGCGATCCAGGTCGAGGCGGACACCCCGGAGCAGGCGCTGCAGGCCCTGGACGTCGGGGCCGACTTCCTGCTCCTGGACAACATGCCGCCGGCCGTCCTGCGGGAGGTCGTCGAGGCGGTCCGGGCCCGCGAGGGCGGGGACCGGGTGGAGCTGGAGGCCACCGGGAACCTCACGCTGGAGCGGGCCGCCGAGGTGGCCGCCACGGGCGTGGACTACCTGTCGGTCGGGGCGCTCACCCACTCCTCGCCGATCCTGGACCTCGCGCTGGACCTCGTGGAGCGTGCGGGCGGGTCCTGAGCGCGGCCGGGTCCGGCGCGCGGCCGCCGGTAAACTCGCGCGGTGACCACGGCCGAGAACCCCCCGATCGAGACCGAGGACGACCTCCCGGAGCAGATGCGCGTCCGGCGCGAGAAGCGCGAGCGCATGCTCGCCGAGGGCCGCGAGGCGTTCCCCGTCGGCGTCCCCGTCACCCACACCGTCGCGCAGGTGCGCGCCGAGCACGGCGACCTCGAGGCGGGCCAGGAGACCGACGTCGTCGTCGGCGTCGCCGGCCGCGTCATGTACCTGCGCAACACCGGCAAGCTCTGCTTCGCGACGATCCAGGACGGCGAGGGCAACCGCCTGCAGGTCATGCTCAGCCAGGCGGTCGTCGGCGAGGAGTCGCTCGACACGTTCAAGGCCGACGTCGACCTGGGCGACCACCTCTTCGCCCACGGGCGGGTCATCTCGTCCCGACGCGGGGAGCTGAGCGTCTTCGCCGACGCGTGGCGCCTCGCCGCCAAGGCCCTGCGCCCCCTGCCGGTGCTGCACAAGGAGCTGTCGGAGGAGGCGCGGGTCCGCCAGCGCTACGTCGACCTCATCGTGCGCCCGGCCGCCCGGGACGCGGTGCGGTTGCGCGCCGCCGTCGTCCGCTCCCTGCGGGAGAACTTCCACCGTCGCGGCTACGTCGAGGTGGAGACGCCGATGCTGCAGACGCAGCACGGCGGGGCCTCGGCCCGACCCTTCACGACGCACATGAACGCGTTCGACATGGAGCTGTTCCTGCGCATCGCGCCGGAGCTGTTCCTCAAGCGCGCGGTCGTGGGCGGCGTGGAGCGCGTCTTCGAGATCAATCGCAACTTCCGGAACGAGGGCGCGGACTCCACGCACTCCCCGGAGTTCGCGATGCTCGAGGCGTACGAGGCGTACGGCGACTACGACACGATGGCCGTCCTCACCCGCGATCTCGTGCAGACCGCTGCGCAGGATGCGCTCGGGACGACCACCGTCGTGCTGGCCGACGGCGAGGAGTACGACCTCGGCGGGGAGTGGGCATTCCTGAGCCTCTACGAGTCGCTCTCGGAGGCGCTGGGGGAGGAGATCACCCCGCAGGCCCCGGTGGACCGGCTCATGGCGCTCGTGGAACGTTTCGACCTCCAGGTCGACCCGAAGAAGATGAACCACGGCAAGCTCGTCGAGGAGCTGTGGGAGCACCACGTCGGCGACCACCTGCACGCCCCGACGTTCGTGCGCGACTTCCCCGTCGACACCAGCCCGCTGGTGCGGGACCACCGCTCGCTGCCGGGCGCGGTGGAGAAGTGGGACCTGTACGTCCGCGGCTTCGAGCTCGCGACGGGGTACTCCGAGCTCGTCGACCCCGTCGTGCAGCGCCGGCGCTTCGAGGCCCAGGCACGGCTCGCGGCGGTCGGCGACGACGAGGCGATGCCGCTGGACGAGGACTTCCTCGCAGCGATGGAGCACGCCATGCCGCCGTCGGGCGGGCTGGGGCTGGGTATCGACCGCCTGCTCATGGCGCTGACGGGCCTGGGAATCCGCGAGACGATCCTCTTCCCGCTGGTCAAGCCGCTGGCCTGACGGACACCTGGCACCGGTGGTCGGTGCCCGGCGACGCCGACGTACCATCGGACCGTGGACGGTCTGTGGCAGGTGCTGGCGGCGCTCATCCCCTCGATCGGGGTCGGGCTGGTCTTCTGGTTCGTCATGCGCGCCGTCATCCACGCCGACCGCCGGGAACGCCGGGCGATCGCGCGCCTGGAGCAGGAGCAGGGTGGCCCCCGCCCGGCCGAGGGCGACCGCGTCGAGCACTGAGGCGCCTTTCGGCCCTCGTCGGCCTCCGCCCGGGCTTTTCCGGGCCGGAGGCCCTTTTCTTGTCCGGCGGACGGGCGTCATTGCCGGTGGCCGCGACGGGACTGCGACTCCCATTGCACGATCCGCACGAGTGTTCCTGCTCGCATTCGGTGGCGGAATTCCAAAATACCGCTGTAAGGTGCGTTCGTCGGAACTGTCGCCCACACAAGAAGGAAGGTGAACCATGGCACAGAAGAATGTCGTCATGCTCATCGACGACCTCGACGGCGGCGACGCCGACGAGACCGTCTCGTTCTCCCTCGACGGGGTCTCCTACGAGATCGACCTCAATGCGGGGAATGCCGCGAAGATGCGCGAGGCGCTCGCGCCGTGGGTCGGCCACGCGCGCCGCGTCGGCGGCCGCAGCCGCAGCGCCGGCCGTCGCACGTCGCGGTCCGGCGGCGGGGCCGGCGGCAGCACCGAGATCCGCGAGTGGGCGCGCGCCAACGGCTACACCGTGAGCGACCGCGGCCGCATCCCGGCCGAGGTCAAGGCGGCCTACGACAACCGCTGACAGCGCGACGAGGCCCCGTCCGCACCGCCGTGAGGCGGGCTGCGGACGGGGCCTCGTGGTGTCCGTGACGTCGGCGCCCTGCGCCCCGACGTCACGGACGGTGGTGGTCGGCGGAGGGCCCTCGTGGGTGCTCGACAGGCCGCCCGCCGACCGGCTGGGGAGGGCGCTCAGGCGCCCGGTCGCGTGCCCGTGAGCTCGCGGACGGCGGCGTACTGCTCCCGCACGTGCGGTGCGGCCGGCGCGCTGACGACCTCGGTGCCGGAGGCCTCCCAGACGGGGGCCTCGGCCTCGGGGTCCTCCGTCGCGGCCAGCACCCAGGCGGCCTGGCGTGCGGCGCCGTCGGCGACGTACTCACCCGGCTCGGGCACGACGACGTCGAGGCCCAGGACCGAGGGGGCGACCCGACGCACGGCCTCCGAGCGCGCCCCGCCGCCGATGAGCAGGACCCGCTCGACGTCGACCCCCTGGGCACGCATCGCGTCCAGCCCGTCCGCGAGGCCGCACAGCAGCCCCTCGACGGCGGCCCGCGCCAGGTGCGCCGGCGTGGTGTTCGCCAGGCGAAGCCCGTGCAGCGCGCCGGTGGCGTCCGGCCGGTTGGGGGTGCGCTCGCCCTCGAGGTAGGGCACGAGGACCAGCCCGTCGGCACCGGGGGGCGCCGAGAGCGCCAGCTCGCTGAGGCCCGCGTGGTCCACGCCGAGCAGCCGCGCGGCGGCGTCCAGGACGCGGGAGGCGTTGAGGGTCGCGACGAGCGGCAGGTAGGCGCCCGAGGCGTCGGCGAACCCGGTGACGAGACCGGAGGCGTCCGTCGTCGGCCGCCCGGTCACCGCGGAGACGACGCCGGAGGTGCCGATCGACAGCGCGACGTCCCCCGGGCGCATGCCCAGGGCGAGGGCAGCGCCCGCGTTGTCGCCGGCCCCGGGGCCCAGCAGCGCGCCGCCGCCGGCCAGGCGACCGCCGGCCTGCGCCGGGCCGAGCACGCGCGGCAGGACGACGTCGTCGCGGCCGAGGCCCAGCGCCAGGAGGTCGCGGCGGTAGTCCTCGGTGACCGGCGACCAGTAGCCCGTGCCGGAGGCGTCGGAGCGGTCCGTGGTCAGGGCCTCGAGATCGGCGGCGGCCCCGTCGACGGGCCCGTGCCCGGCCAGGCGCCAGGTCAGCCAGTCGTGGGGGAGCGCCACGGCGGCGACCCGCGCGGCGTTGTCGGGCTCGGCGTCCCGCAGCCAGCGCAGCTTCGTCACGGTGAAGGACGCGACCGGCACGGACCCGACGGCCTCGGCCCACCGGGCGGCGCCCGCCTCGGCGTCACCGTCGCCGAGCTCGGCGACCAGGTCGGCGGCGGCCCGCGCCGAGCGCGTGTCGTTCCACAGCAGCGCCTCGCGGACGACCTGCCCGGCCTCGTCGAGCGCGACCATCCCGTGCTGCTGGCCGCCGACGGCGACCGCGGAGACGTCGTCGAGGCCGCCGGCCTGGGCGACCGCCTGCTGCAGCGCCTCCCACCAGTGGCGCGGGTGGACCTCGGTGCCGTCGGGGTGCGTCGCGCGGCCCGAGCGCACGAGGGCGCCCGTGTCGGCGTCGCGGACGACGACCTTGCAGGACTGGGTGGACGAGTCCACCCCGGCGACGAGCCGGCGTGCCATGGGTGCTCCCTGTCTGGACGGGTGTGGACGACGGGCGCCGGCTCCCTCGGGGAGA
>JACIXM010000004.1 GCA_014360395.1 Actinotalea sp. | reverse complement strand
GGCGCAGCAGGCGGAGGTGCTCGTGGACGCCGAGCAGCTCCAGGCGGCGCCACAGGACGCTGCTGGGCACGGCCTGGGTCGAGTGGCAGTGGACGGCCTCGAGCTGGCGGGTGCGGTCGACCCGGACGACGACGTCGACCTCGGCCGCCTCGTGCCCGTCGAACGCGGCGCCGAACTCCTCGTTGAGCGTCGTGGCGACCGCGGCCGGGATCGTCCAGCCCAGGACCGGCAGGCCGACGTCGGACGCTGCGGCGAGCGCCGCCTCGGTGGCCCGCGCGTGGTCCGCGTGTCCGGTGACGCCGGACGGGTCGAAGACGAGCACGCCGTCGGCGTCGACCTCCTGCGCGGCGGCCGCCACCTCGCCCGCCAGCACGTCGAGCGGGACCCGGGCCAGTGCGCCGTCGGGGTGCTCGTGCAGCTCGACGCCGGTGACACCGAGCGCCTCCGCGGCACGCGCGAGCTCGAGCGCCCGGACCGCGCTGAGGTCCGCGACCGCGCCGAGCGTCGAGGCCTCCCCACGGGTCAGGCACAGCACCGACACCGCGGTCCCCGCCTCGACCAGCGCGGTGATGACCGCACCGAGGGCGAAGGACTCGTCGTCGGGGTGGGCGACGACGGCGAGGGCGGATCGCCAGGACGGCAGGGTGGCGGTGCTCATGCGGGCTCCTCGGTCGGGGTGGTGCGGGCGTGGAGGGCGGGGGCCGCTGCGCGGAGGGCGGTGCGTGGGCCCCTCGTCGACGCGGCCGTGGCGCTCCCCGCACCCGTTCCCAGGATGCGCGACGTCCGGCGCAGCCCGCGGAGGGTGGGCTGCGCCGGACGTCGGCCTCCTGCCTGCGGTCAGGACGCGGCGAGCTCCGCCTCGACCGGCAGGCCGACCTGCGCGGCCGACGTCGCGTAGGTGTCGTTGATCGAGACCACGCGGCGCCCCGTCGCGGCGATGAGCGAGGACGCGATCGACGAGCGGTACCCGGACGCGCAGTGCACCCAGATCTCGCCGTCGGGCAGCTCGTCCATCCGCTTGAGCAGGTCGTGGAGCGGGATGTGCACGGCTCCGACGAGGTGCCCGTCACGCCACTCGCTGACCCGGCGGACGTCGAGCACGGTCACCTCGCGGTGGTGCCGCACCTGCGCGAGGTCCGCGAAGGTCGCCGTCCGGAGCGTCTCGAGCGGCTCGTCGGTCCAGTCCTCGGGGCGGCCGGTGGCCTGGGCGGCCGGGCGGTCGATGCCGATGCGGACCATCTCGCGCTGTGCCTCGGCGACCTGCTCCGGGGTCTCGGCGAGCAGGGTCACCGGGGTGCCCCACGGGATGAGCCAGCCGAGGTAGGTGGAGAACTGCCCGTCCAGGCCGATGTTGAACGTCCGTGGGACGTGACCGGCGGCGAAGGCGGTGCGGTTGCGCAGGTCGACGAGCCACTCGCCGGCCTCCAGACGGCGGCGCAGCTCGTCCTTGTCGGCACGCTGCGGCGCACTGAGGTCGGGCTCGCCGGGACCGGCGGAGTTCGCCGGGCCCATGTGGGCGTAGTACGCGGGGAACGCGTCGAGGCCCGCGATGACGCTGGCGACGTAGTCCTCCTCGTCCTGGCTGAGGACGGGGTTGATCCGCCGCTCGCGGCCGATGGTCGAGGTGTCGGTCTTCTCCCCCGCCGACGTCGCCGCGCAGAAGGACCCGAAGCCGTGCGTCGGCATGACGAGGGTCTCGTCGGGCAGCTCGCCGAGCTTGCGCGCGGAGTGGTACTGGTGCCGGGCGAGCTCGTGCTTGTGCTCCTCGCCGAGCAGGTCCGGGCGGCCGGTCGAGCCGAACAGCAGCGAGCCGCCGGAGAAGACGACGGGCTCGTCGCCCTCGAGCACGTAAGACAGGTGCGTGTAGGTGTGGCCCGGGGTGTGGACCGCGCGGACGTGCAGCGCGGGGCTGACCTCGACGACGTCGCCGTCGCGGATCTCATCGCGCTCGTAGGTCACGGGGTCGTCCGCGTTGACGTGGTAGCGGGCGCCGAGCTGCTGGGCCAGCGCGTAGCCGCCGGTCACGTAGTCGTTGTGGATGTGCGTCTCGAAGACGTCGGTGATCCGGACGCCGTGCTCGCCGGCGAGGTCCAGCACCCGGTCGATGTCGCGCTGCGGGTCGACGACGAACGCGACCTCGCCGTCGTGCGCGAGGTAGCTGCGGTCGCCCAGGCTCGGGGTGGAGATGGGGATGATCGTGATGGCCACGGTGGGTCTCCTCGGGGTCGGGGGGCTCAGGCCTCGGCGCGGGCGCCGGTGACGACGGCGTGGCCGGTGCTCGTCCACGCCTCGGTGCCGCCGCGGACGGACACGGCGTCGTAGCCGCGCTCGCGCAGGGCGCTGGTCACCTGGAGGCTGCGGTTGCCGCTGCGGCAGATGAGGTACAGCTTCCGGTCCCGCGGCAGGTCGCCGAGGCGCGCGCCGATCTGGGACATGGGGACGAGGACGGCGCCCGGCACGTGGCCGGCGACGTACTCGTGGGGCTCACGGACATCGACGACGTAGGCGCCGTCCGCACGCGCTGCAGCGAGCTGGTCGATGGTCACTTCCGACATGGCTGGTCCGTCCTCCTGAGGGGTGGGGTTCGGGATGGAGAACGACTATACCCCCAGGGGTATTCCTGTCCACCGGAACGGGGCTGCCGAACGCGCCCTCCTCGACCGTCGCACGGCACCATGGAGGGTGCGAGGGCCGACGGTCCCTGGCTTGCGACGCTATACCCCCTGGGGTATCTTCCTGCCCAAGCTCAGCACCCGACACGAAGGAGAACTCCTGTGTGCAGCCCCGCTCGTTGCTCCGCCTGCGGCAAGGTGACCTGGTCCGGTTGCGGCCAGCACGTGGACGCCGTCTTCGCGAACGTCCCGCCGGCGCAGCGGTGCACCTGCCGCTGACGCGGCCCCCGGCCCGCACCGTGCCGAAGCCATT
>JACIXM010000399.1 GCA_014360395.1 Actinotalea sp. | reverse complement strand
TCTGGGGCGGCGGTGCCCCGGCGCGGCGCCTGGTAAACGTTGGACTCACAGTCCTACCCCAGAACCTCGCAGTGCGCTCGTCGATCAAGCCGGCACGACGCGTGACGGACGGGACGTCATGGCCGCGTCGCTACCGAGGACGGCCACGGACCGCCGGCGCGGCGGTCCCGTCGTCGACGGGCGGTGCTGCGGGGGGCGCGGTGTCGGCCTACGGTCGACAGGGCGCCCGCGCCCGCGCCACCCGTTCCCGACCGGGCGCCGGAGGACTCGTGGACGCCCCCCTGTGGTTCGACGGCTGGGAGCCGATCGTGCGCGCCGTCACGGTCGCGACGCTCGGCTACGTCTGGCTCGTGCTCATCCTGCGGATGACGGGACCAAGGAACCTCGCCAAGATGACCCCGTTCGACTTCGTGCTGACCGTGACGCTGGGGTCGGCGTTCGGCCGCGTCCTCACCGCCAAGGACGTCGCCCTGGCCGAGGCGCTCGTCGTCTTCACGACGCTGGTCGCCCTGCAGTGGCTGCTCGCGGCGCTGCGCCGGAGCTCCGCAGGCTTCGCCCGCGTCGTGGACACCGGGCCGAGCCTGCTCTTCCACGACGGCGCGTTCGTGCAGCCGGCGATGCGGCGGCACCGCTTCACGGAGTCGGACGTCCACTCGGCGGCGCGGGAGCACGGCCTGGGCTCGCTGGACGACGTCGACGCCGTGATCCTCCAGGCGGACGGCACCTTCGCCGTCATCGGCCGGGACGCGATGGGCGACCGGTCCTCGGTCGACCCGTTCGTCGAGCAGCACCGCAGCGGCCCGCAGCGGGACTGAGCGGCAAGGACGGCGCCCTCCCGAAGAGGACCTTGGTCCCCTTCTCCCGCGTCGTGATCCTTCCGTAACCTGCTGGGCAGCTGCTTCCCGGGGGCGAGAGCCGCCGGCGGCCCGCCCGGGCCGAGCGGTGACCGTGACGCCCTGTGCCGGCGAGACGGCCCGTCACCGTGGACACGCACCGATGCGCAGCGGTGCACGCCCGCGACCGACCACAGCGCCGTGGTGTGGCGCGCACGCCGAACAGGGCCGACCGGGGGGCGATCCGGGTCGGCCCTGTTCGCGTCGCCGTGCGGGTCGCTCGTCGCGTCCGTGCGCCGGTCAGTCCCGCAGCCGGCGGACGTCCAGGAGCGTCACGCCCAGGAGCTCGAAGCGCTCGACGATCTGGTGGAGGTCGCGGCGGCCGGCCACCACACCCCGCAGGAGGGTGCCCTCGGAGCTCTCGACGGCGGTGAACCCGGGGAAGGCCGCGACCGCCGTCCCGGTCATCGGCTCCGCGACCTGGAACTCGTACCGTGCCCGGTCCGGGTGCCACGGGTCGGCTCGTCCGGCGCCCATCGCTCCTCCTCCCCCTCGCTCAGGGGGTGACGATCGCGAAGTCGGGGTCGACCGGCGCGAGGCAGGACATCAGCCGACCCAGGTCGGTCGCGTCCCCGTCGACGGCCACGGTGCCCTCGCTGACGGCCGCCGCCAGGTCGAGGGAGCCGGTGAACAGGTCCACCAGGGCAGAGCGGTCGAGCGTGAAGGTCGTCGACCCGGGCGCGGGAGCCGTCGTCGGGCGGTGGTGGAGCACCCCGTTGCGCAGCTCGGTGACGTAGGCGACCGGCACGGCGTCGTCGGTCAGCACCCAGGACAGGAGGAGCCGCTCGTCCCAGCAGCGTGGCCCGTCCACGCGGATCGCGAGGCTGTCGAACAGCTGCGACGGCGTCAGCGCGCGCAGGAGGTCGGCCGACGCGGACGTCGTCGGCGTGCCGAAGGGGCCGTGCCGCAGCTCGACGGCCGCGGCCAGGTACGAGCTACGCCAGGTCCCGTTCTCCGCGCCGTACCCGAGCTGCTCGAGGGTGGCGGCCTGCAGGGCGGTCGCCCGGGAGTCGGCGGAGCCGGCGAAGATCAGGTGGTCGAGCACCTCCGCGGCCCAGCGGTAGTCGCCGTCGTCGAACGCCTGCTGCGCCACCGTCAGCGCCGCCGCGGACCCGCCCATGGCCCGGACGTAGCGGGCGCCTGCCTGCTGCGGCGGGTGCTGCCACAGGCGCGCCGGGTTGCCCTCGTACCAGCCGAGGTACCGCTGGTAGACGGCCTTGACGTTGTGGCTGACCGATCCGTAGTAGCCGCGGGCGTGCCAGGCGGCCTCCAGCGCGGGCGGGAGCTGCATCACCTCGGCGATCTCGGAGCCGACGAGGCCTTGGTTGATCATCCGCAGCGTCTGGTCGTGGAGGTACAGGTACAGGTCGCGCTGCAGGGCGAGGTACTCCACCGCACGCTCCCGCCCCCAGGTGGGCCAGTGGTGGGAGGCGAAGACGACGTCGAGCTCGTCGCCCCACAGGGTGATGGCCTCGGTCAGGTAGTGCGCCCAGGCGTGGGCGTCCCGGACGACGGCGCCCCGCAGCGTCAGCACGTTGTGCAGGGTGTGGCTGGCGTTCTCCGCCATGCACAGCGCCCGCTGGTCAGGCAGGTAGACGTTCATCTCGGCGGGCGCCTCGGTCCCGGGGGTCACCTGGAAGACGAGGCGCAGGCCGTCGACGACCAGCTCCTGACCCGTGGTGCAGACGTGCGTCGTCGGCGCGATGAGCGTGGCCTCGCCGGTCGACGTCGTCAGGCCGAGGCCCGCGCCGATCTGACCGGCCGGACCGCGGTGCAGCGCCGCGCCGTACATGTAGCCCGCGCGCCGGGCCATGGCGGTGCCCGCGAAGACGTTCTCCGCGACGGCGTGCTCGAGGAAGCCGGCCGGCGCGACGACCTGGACCCGCCCGGCGTCGACGTCCTCCTGCTCCACCACGCCGCGCACCCCGCCGAAGTGGTCGATGTGCGAGTGCGTGTACACGACGGCCTGCACCGCCCTCGGCCCGCGGTGCTCCCGGTACAGCGCCAGCGCGGCGGCCGCGGTCTCCCGGCACACCAGCGGGTCGACGACGACGACGCCCGAGTCCGTCTCCAGCACGCTCATCACGGAGATGTCGAACCCGCGCAGCTGGTACACGCCCGGCACGACCTCGAAGAGGCCGTCCACCGCCAGCAGCCGGCTCTGCCGCCACAGGCTGGGGTGCGCCGTCGGCGGCACGGGCCCGTCCAGGAACGCATAGGCGTCCAGGTCCCACACCACCCGCCCGTCGGCGGCGCGGACCTGCCGCTCGGCCGCGCGCGCGACGAAGCCGCGCTGCACGTCCTCGAAGTCCTGCACGTCCTCGAACGGCAGCGTCCGCGCCGCGTCCTCGATGCGGCGGCGGGTCGCCGGGGTCGCGGCGGCGCTGATCGCGGTGGTGGCGGCGCCGTCGCCGACGGCGGCGGTCGTGGGTGCTGAGCTCATCCTCGTGCTCCTCGGTCTGCGGGTCCCGGCGGTCCCCGCGTCCGGGCGCCGACGGCGCCTGCAGGGTGACCGGCAGCGCGAACGTACGGACGAGCGCCTGGCACGGGCATCATCCGCACGGGGTGAGACCGGCGACGGACGGACGGGGCGGCACGCGGGCGCCGTCGTCGGCCGCGTGCCGCCGCGTTGCTCCGGATGGCTGACCTGGAGTGACGTGCACCACATCGGCAGTACCCTGGGTGAACCGTCGCCCCGGGGACGACGGGGCCGGACGAGGGAGCCGCCCATGTCGTCGTCGGTGGAGCCACGGGTCACCCCTGCCGCACCCGAGCGCCCGGCGACCGCCACACGGCGCGGCCCGACCGACGTCCCGGCCCGTCTGCGGCCCCCCGTCCTCACGCCGACGGAGATCCCCCGCGAGCGTCTGCTGCGTGCCCTGGCGGCGCCGACACCGGTGACCGTGGTGTGCGGACCCGCCGGGTCGGGCAAGACCTCGCTCGTCGCCGGGTGGGTCGCCCGGGAGGGGCTGCCCGTGGCGTGGGTCAGCCTGGACCGCCACGACGACGACCCCGGCCGGTTCTGGACCGGGGTCCTGGCGGCCCTGCGCGGCACGGGCCTGTTCCCCCCGCAGGCGCGCCTGCACGAGCTCGTCGCGCCCGTCGGCGCCGTCGCGCCCGCCTTCGTGGAGACCGTGGTGGACGCCGTGGCCGAGCAGGCGGACCGGCTGGTCCTCGTCCTCGACGACGTGCACGTCCTGCGGGACGACGCGGCCGTCGACTCGCTGCGGGTGCTCGTGCACCGCCTGCCGGACTGCCTGCGCCTCGTCCTCGTGAGCCGGTCCGAGCCGCCCATCGGGCTGCCCCGGCTGCGGCTGCGCGGGCTGGTCACCGACGTCGGCGCGGGCGACCTGGCGTTCACCGTGCAGGAGAGCGCCGAGCTCGCCGCCCGCAAGGGGCTCGACCTGCCCGGGGACGCGCTGCGCGCCCTGCAGGACCGCGCCGAGGGGTGGGTCGCCGGCATCACGATCGCCGTGATGGCGCTGACCGGCGGCGAGGACCCCCGCGCGTTCGTCACGCGGTTCAGCGGCGACGACCACGCCGTCGCCGACTACCTCATCAGCGAGGTGCTGGACACCCTGCCCGGGGACGTCCGCAGGTTCCTGCAGCGCACGAGCATCTGCGCCGAGGTGAACCCCGGCCTCGCGCAGCGGCTCACCGACCGGGCGGACGCCGGCGCCGTCCTCGAGCAGCTGGTCCGCGACAACACGTTCACCCGCCGGCTCGGCCGCGAGGGCACGACGTACCGCTACCACGAGCTCCTGCGCACCTTCCTGACCGCCGACCTGCGCCGGCACGACCCGGACGCGGAGAGGGCCCTGCACCGCGTCGCCGCTTCGTGGTTCGCCCACCTGGAGCCGCTGCACGCCATGGAGCACCTCGCCCAGGCCGGCGAGCTCGAGGAGCTGGCCGAGCTGGCCGGCACGCAGGGGATGGCCGCGATCGTCGCCGGGCGCAGCCGGTGGCTCGCCGAGGTCCTCGACGCCGTCGACGGCGGCGGCCGCACCCAGCCGGTCCTCGCGCTGCTGGGGGCCGCGGCGCAGATGGAGCTGGACGACCTCGACGCCGCCGACCGCTGGCTGATCGGCCTGGACCTCTACGCGCTGTACCACCGGGGCGTGACCCGGCTCTTCGTCGGTCGCTACGCGGAGTCGATCGACGACCTCTCGCGGGCCGCCGAGATCGCCCGGGTGACCGGCAGGGACGCCGCCGCGGTGGCCTGCCTGTCCTTCCTCGCCGGGTCCCTCGCCAGCGATGGGTCGCTCCTGGCGATGCGACGGCCCGCCGAGGACGCGCTGGCGCTGGCCGAGCGCCGCGGGTGGGCCCGCTCGCCCGCCGTCGCGCACGCCCACCTCCTGGTCGGGTGGTCCGACTACCTCCTGGGCGACACGGCCGCGGCCCGGGAGGCGGCGCGGGTCGCGGTGGCGTCGCTCGGACGCAACAACGACCCGGACGTCGAGCTCGCCGTCCTGAGCCTGGACGTCGTCGTCGAGGGCGAGGGGCCCCGGGCGTACGAGGCGATGCGGGACTACCGGTCGGCCTTCGGGCGCCTGCGCGACGCCCAGATGTCGCCGGCGCTCCTCGCGTACGCGGTCCCGCTCGTCGTCCGGGTCTGCCTCCGGATCGCCGAGCGGACCTGGGCGCGCGAGCTCGTCCAGGCGGTGGACCTGCGCCCGCCCGGCGCCGGGGAGACCGCCCTCCTGCGCGCCATGCTGCACCACGACGCCGGCAGCACCGACGCCGCGCGCAGCGAGCTCGCGGCGATCGAGCGGGGGCAGGCGCCGTGCCACGTCA
>JACIXM010000398.1 GCA_014360395.1 Actinotalea sp. | reverse complement strand
CGCGTCCGGCGACGCGTGTCCCCCACCCGCGCCGCCGGACGCCGCCCCGGCGTCGGCGTCGCCGCACGCCGCCAGGGCGAGCAGGGCGACGACGGCGACCGCCAGGGGACGGGAGCGCCGGCCCGCGCCCCCGACGCGGGACCGCCACGCTCCCGGGCGCCCCCCGCGGCCCTCGTCCCCCTCGAGCGGAGCCGGTGCTGTCCGGTGCGGGGTCGTCGCGTGGGCCCTCATCCCTTGAGCCCCGACCGCGACACGCCCTCGATGATGAACCGCTGGAGGAAGACGAACAGGATGAGGACGGGCACGGACGCGATGACGGCGCCCGCCATGAGCAGGTCGTACCGGACGGCGTTGGCCGACTGGAGCGTCGACAGACCGGCCGGCAGCGTCTGCATCTCCGGGCTGAACAGGACGTACACCGGCCAGAGGAAGTCGTTCCAGTTGGTCAGCAGCGCCAGCAGCGCCAGCGTCGCCAGGGCGGGCCGCGACAGCGGCAGCACCAGCTTGACGAAGATCTGCAGCGGGCTCGCCCCGTCGAGCCGGGCAGCCTCCTCGAGCTCCTCGGGGATGGCCAGGAAGAACTGCCGCAGGAAGAAGACGCCGAACGCCGAGGCCGCCGTCGGCACGATCACCGCCGCAAGGGTGTTGAGCCAGCGCAGCTCGCCGACGATGAGGTAGTTGGGGATGACGAGGATCACCGGCGGGACGAACAGCGTCCCGATGATGAGCCCGAAGATCAGTCCCCGGCCCCGGAACTCCATCCGCGCCAGGGCGTAGGCGGCCATGGCCGCCGTCGTCACGACGAGCGCCGAGTTCGCGAGCGCCGCGATGAGGCTGTTGGTGAACCACCGCAGCACCGGGGTGCCCCGGGCGTTGAGGATCGAGGTGTACGCGTCGGTCGAGAACGGGTCGGGGATCCAGGTGGGCGGGAAGCCCGCCGCCTCACCACGCGTCTTGAACGACGTCACGATCATGAAGATGAGCGGACTGACGAAGATCAGGCCGAGGAGGACGAGGAGGACGTAGCGCAGCACCGTCCGCGGGGTGATGGTCCTGCGGCCCTTCTGCGCGTCGGTGGGGATGGTGGTGGGGTCGGTCGCCTCGTGGACGCCGGACGTCGTCGTCATCGCGTCTTCCTCTCCCGGAACAGCCAGAACACGGCCACGCTGAGCACCATGAGGAACGCCGTGAGCACGTAGCTCATCGCGGCCGCGCTGCCCATCTGGTAGTTGCGCAGACCCGTCTCCGCGATCTGGTAGATCGCCGTGCGCGTCTCACGCCCGGGCCCGCCCTGGGTGATGAGGTAGGACTGCCCGAACATGTTCGCCGACGCCAGGATGGTGATCATGAGGATGAACGCCAGCACCGGTCGCAGGCCGGGCATCGTGACGTTCCAGAACTGCTGCCACTTGTTGGCGCCGTCGACCCGGGCCGCCTCGTAGAGCTCCTTGGGGATGTCCTGCAGGGCGGCGAGATAGATGACCGAGTTGTAGCCGAGCGTCCACCAGACGGTGACGCCCACGAGCGCCACCCACGCCGCCGGCAGCGACGTGGTCCACGCCGTGCGGTCCGGCAGCCCCAGGAGCCCGAGGTAGTAGTTGACCAGGCCGATGTTCGCGTCGAGCAGGTACCGCCAGAGCACCGCCACCACGGCCACGCCGAGGACGTACGGCGCGAAGTAGACGGCACGGAAGAGGTTCCGCCCGGGGAACTTCTGGTTCATCACCAGGGCGACCAGCAACGGCAGCACCATGAGGAGCGGCACGCTCGCCGCCGTGAAGATCCCCGTGGCCTGCATCGACTGCCAGAACGCCTCGAACTGCCGCGAGCTGCTGTCGAAGAGCTGCTCGTAGTTGCGGAACCCCACGAACGGCTTGTTCGGCAGGGTGTAGTCCCACCGGTGCAGGCTGATCCAGAAGCCCAGCAGCACCGGCAGGATGACGAAGGCCCCGAAGAGCACCAGGTAGGGCGCCAGGAACAGCCACGGGGTGACCTTCCCGTGCTTGGCGACGCCGCGTCGCGGCGCCCGTTGGTCCTTCTTCACGGCGTCCACCGTGTCTCCGGGCGCCGCGACGCGCGTCGTGCTCATGGTCGATCAGCCCCCGAAGCTCTCGAGGTTCTCCTCCATGAGCGTCGTGGCCTGCTCACCGGCGCGCTCCAGCGCCGGCTGGGCCTCCTGCTCACCGAGGATGACGTTCGAGACCGCCGGCTCCAGCGCCTCGGCCTGCACCGTCCCGATGCCCGGGACCGGCGGCAGGAACCGCATGTTGTCGATGAGGTCGGCGATCGGCTCCTGACGCGTGCCGGACAGGGCCTCCGCGCGCACGGACTCACGGGCCGGGATCATCCCCGCCTGCGCCCACGTGCCGGACTGCTCGCTCATCCACGCGAGGAAGACCTGCGCGGCGGCGTACTTGTTCTCGTCCTGCGTCGCCTGGCGGGTCATGAAGAACTGGTGCGAGTTCGCCCAGAACAGCTGCTCCCCTAAGATCTGCGGCACCGGCGCCATGTCCCATGCCATCCCCGACTCCTCGAGGTCGTTGATCTGCCAGATGCCGTCCCAGGTGATCGACGTCTCGCCGTTCTTGAACGCGACGTACTGGGAGTCGATGGCGACGTTGGACGGGCTGTACCCCTCGTCCACGATCGAGCGCATCCACTCCAGGGCCTCGACGGACTCGGGGTCGGCGAAGTTCGCGGCGCTGCCGTCCTCGGCGTACGGCTGCCCGCCGTTCTGCCACGTCAGGGAGAGGTACATGAGGTGGGCCGGCCACAGGGTCGGCATCCAGAACGGCTGGTCGTAGCCGGCCGCCTGGAGGGCGTCGAGGGCCTCCATGAAGGACGCCTCGTCCGTCGGCGGCTCGGAGATGCCGGCCGCCTCGAAGTGCTCGGTGTTGTAGTACATCGCCAGGGAGTGCACGTCCAGGGGGATCCCGTAGCGCTGGTCCTGGTAGATCGCCGCGTTCCACACCTCCTCGGAGAAGTCGTCGGCCGTCAGGCCGAGCTGCTCGGTGAGGTCGTCGAGCGGCACGATGACGTTGCGCGCGGCGTTGGTGGCGAGCTGGTCCAGGTGCATGACGCCGACGTCGGGGCCCTCGCCGGCGTTCACGGCCGCCGGGACGCGCTGGTAGAAGTCGGACCACTGGATGGTGTTGGGCACCACCGTGATGTTCTCGTGCTCGTCGTTGAACTGGTCGACCAGCTCCTGCATGAAGGGGCCGTCACCGCCGGTGAAGCCGTTCCAGTAGGAGAGCTCGACGGCGGGGCCGTCGTACTCGCCGGTGAACTCCGGTGCGTCGACGGGAGCACCGCCGCCACCGCCGGCGGCCTCCTCCGGTGTCGAGCCGCCGCCGCAAGCCGCCAGGGCCAGAGCTGCGGTGATGGACACGGCTCCCGTGGACAGGAGCCGGCGCCTGCGGTCCTGCCGCGCCGCTGTGGTTCTCATCGTTGAGCTCCTCTTCGAGGTCGACCGGGCGGTGCCCGGCAGGGCGTCGATGCCCCACCGACGGGGTCCTCCCGCCGGCTTGGTAAACCTTGTACCGACGTTCCTACCCCATCGAGGTAAACCTTGTACAGGCCGTGTGGTAAACCTTGTACGGCACGGCCTGATCTCGCTAGCGTGAACCCGCAGGTCAGGAGCCGCCACCGGAGACGGTCACAACTCGGTCACGGCGACCGGGTGCCGGCGCCGGGCCGGGGCAGCGTGCGACGGCCGCGCAGGCGGGCGAGGATCGACGGACGGCGACGACGCCGCACGCACACCGCCGGGCGCACCGGCGGTCACCGAGGGAGGAGGCGACGATGGCTCGGATCCGGCTGCAGGATGTCGCCGAGCGCGCGGGCGTCTCGATCAAGACCGTCTCGAACGTCGTCAACAACAAGGGCGCCATCACGGCACAGACCCGAGCCCGCGTCGAGGAGGCCCTCGCCGAGCTGCAGTACCGCCCCAACGTGGCGGCCCGGCACCTGCGCCGCGGCAACAGCGGCATGATCGCCGTCGCGCTGCCGGAGATCACGCAGCCCTACTTCGCGGAGATCGCCTCCGAGCTCGTCCGTGCGGCCAAGGAGCGCCACCTCACCGTCCTGCTGAACCAGACCGACGGGTTGCTGGAGACCGAGCGCGCCATCTGCGAGGGCATCGACATGCCCCTCATGGACGGCCTGATCCTGAGCCCGCTGGCCCTCGGCCCGGAGGACTTCCTCGGGCGACGCGACAGCACGCCGTTGGTCCTCCTCGGCGAGCACGTCGACGGCACGACGGGTGTGCCCCACGTCGCCATCGACAACCGGGCGGCCGCGGCCGCCGCGACAGCCCACCTGGCCCAGACCGGTCGTCGCCGGATCGCCGCGATCGGCGCCAAGCGGGCCGAGGACGACGCCGCGCCCGCCGAGACCGCCGAGCTGCGCCTGGAGGGCTTCCGGGAGGCCCTCGCTGCGGCGGGCCTGCCGTGGCGCGAGGACCTCGTCGGCACGGTGGCGGACTTCCACCGGGCCGACGGCGCCGCCGCGATGCACCGCCTCCTGGACCTGCCGGAGCCGCCGGACGCCGTCTTCTGCTTCAACGACCTCCTCGGGCTCGGCGCGCTGCGCGCCCTGCGCGACCGCGGGCTGTCGGCCCCGGAGGACGTCGCCGTCGTCGGCATCGACGACATCGAGGAGGGGCGGTTCTCCGCCCCGAGCCTCAGCACGGTCGCGCCGGACAAGCGCGCGATCGCCGAGACCGCCATCGACCTGCTGCTGGGCCGGCGGGCACTGCCGGAGGAGGGGCCGCCGACCGCCGTCGTCGGCCACTGCCTGGTCGTCCGCGAGAGCACCGGCGGCGCGGGAGGGACACCATGACCGAGCACGCCCCCGAGCCCGGCGCGGACGAGCGCGCCACGCGCGACGCGCACGTCGCCGCCGTCGAGGGCCACCCGGCCTCCGGCGTGCTGCGCGCGACGCGGCAGGACGGCACCTACCCCCGCCCGCAGCTGCTGCGCCGGCACTGGGCGGACCTGTGCGGCCCGTGGGAGTTCACGCGTGACGCCGGGGACATGGGCCTCGACGCGGGCTGGTGGACGGGTGGGGACGGCCAGGGCGGCGGGCCGTTCGACCAGGTCGTCCAGGTGCCCTTCCCGCCCGAGTCCGAGGCGTCCGGCCTCGGCGACACCCGGCCGCACCCGGTGGTCTGGTACCGGCGGCGGATCACCGGCGCGGACCTGGACGCCGCGGGCTTCGACGTCCAGGGGCGGCGACTGCTGCTGCACTTCGGCGCGGTCGACCACGCCGCCGACGTGTGGCTGGGCGGCCAGCACGTCGGCCGGCACGTGGGCGGGCAGACGCCGTTCTCGATCGACGTCACGCCGGTCCTGCGGGAGCGTCAGCGGCGCCACGCCGAGGAGGCCCGGGACCGGGGCGAGACGCCGGCCGGGTCGCACGCCGGAGGGCGCTGGACCGACCTCCTCGGGCCGGAGGGACTCCCGCTGGTGGTCCGCGCCGAGGACGACCCGGTCGACGTCGCCAAGCCGCGCGGCAAGCAGGACTGGAAGCCCGAGCCGCACGTCATCTGGTACGACCGGACCACGGGCATCTGGCAGCCCGTCTGGCTGGAGGCCGTGCCCGACGTCTTCCTCGAGGACCTGGCCTGGGAGACGGACGTCCCCGACGGCTCCGTGACGCTCACCGCCCGGCTCAGCGGCGAGCCGCGCGCCTGCACGACGCTCGCGGTCAGCCTGCACCTGGGCGAGGAGCTCCTCGCCGAGCAGCAGGTGCGGGTGCTCGACCGGGACGTGCGGATGCGGATCGACCTGCCGCGGCAGGCGAACGGGCAGGGCTACGAGGAGATCCTCTGGTCGCCCGAGCGCCCGACGTTGATCGACGCGGAGGTGGTGCTGCACGTCGCCGACGACGGCCTGACCGGGACGGGCGACGCCCACGACCTCGAGACCGACGTCAGCGGCCTGACCCACCACGACGGGCCGCACGTCACGGACCGGGTCTGGTCCTACCTCGGGCTGCGCAGCGTCGAGGTCGCGCACGGCTGGCTCCTGCTCAACGACCGGCCGTTCTACCTGCGCTCGGTCCTGGAGCAGGGCCTGTGGCCGCAGTCGCTGCTGACGGCGCCCAGCCCCGCCGCGCTGCGCGAGGAGGTCGAGCTCATCCTCGCGCTCGGCTTCAACTCCGCGCGGGTGCACCAGAAGGCCGAGGACCCGCGCTTCCTGTACTGGTGCGACCGGCTGGGGCTGACGGTCTGGGCCGAGACGGCGAACGCCTACGCGTACTCGCCCCGGTCCGTCGAGCTGCTCACGCACGAGTGGCTCGAGCTCGTCCGGCGGGACCGGTCGCACCCGTCGGTCATCGCGTGGGTGCCGCTCAACGAGAGCTGGGGCGTGCAGCACGGTGCGCACGACCGGCGCCAGCAGCACTACGGCCTGGGCCTGGCGCACCTCACGCGGGCGCTCGACCCGACCCGGCCGGTGATCTCCAACGACGGCTGGGAGCACACCGACTCCGACATCTGGTCGGTGCACGACTACACGCCCGACGGCGACGTCGTCCGCGCGCGGTACGGCACGCCCGAGGCGGTGCAGGAGCTGCTGCGCGGGGTCGGCCCGGCGGGGCGCCGGATGCTCCTGGACGACGCAGCACCCGTGGTGGACCGCGGGCAGCCGGTCATGCTCACCGAGTTCGGCGGGATCAGCTGGGCCGGCGGGCGCGACGACGCCTGGGGCTACTCCACGGCGACCGACGCCGACGACTTCGCCGCGCGCATCGGTGCCCTCCTCGACGCCGTGCGCGAGTGCCGGACCCTGACCGGGTTCTGCTGGACCCAGCTGACCGACACCGGCCAGGAGACCAACGGCATCCTGCACGCCGACCGGACCCCCAAGCTGCCGGTCGAGGTGCTCCGCGCGCTGGTCACCGGCGGGGACGGCCCGGGGCCGGCCGCCCTGCGCGAGGGCCCCGGCCGCTGACGGGCCCGGTGCCCGCCCACGCGTGGGAGGACGGGCGGTGTCCGGCCGCATCCCTCACCGGTGAGCCATGACGGCGCCGGACCGGCGTGTCCGGAAGCGGGATGTGCCGTGTCGGTGCCCGTCCCTAGGCTCCCGGTATGACCTCGACGACGGGCACCGGCACGGCTGCGCGGGACCGCGTGGTGGCGGCGTGCCGCGCCATGGTCGACGCGGGTGGCCCCCTGCCCGCCGCCGAGCTCGAGCGCGTCACGGCCGTGTCGGCGCGCCAGCTCGCGCGCGACTTCGCCGGCGTCGTCGGCGTCGCGCCCCGGGCGTTCGGCCACGCGGTCCGCACCGGGGAGGCCCGGCGGCTGCTGCGCGAGCACGAGCAGGTGACGGACGCCGTCTTCGCGGCGGGGTTCGGCTCGACGCGGGCGTTCTACGAGACAGCCGGTCCGACGCTCGGGATGGCGCCGGCGCGCTACGCCCGGGGCGGGGCGGGGCAGACGTTGCGGTGGACCGCCGTCGCCACCGACCTCGGCACCGTCGTCGCCGTCGCGGGCGACCTCGGGCTCACGGCGGTCCGGATCGGCGACGACGTCGACGCGCTGGTCGCCGAGGTCCGCGCGGAGCTGCCGGGGGCGACCTTCGAGCGCGACGACGACGGCCTCGCCGACCTCGCCGTCGGGCTGCGGGCCCTGGCGGCGGGCGCCGTGCCGGAGCACGAGCTGCCCCTGGACCTGCACGGCACGGCCTTCCAGGCCCGCGTGTGGGACGCGCTGCGGCGCATCCCCGCCGGTCAGACGCGGTCCTACACCGAGGTCGCGGCCGCGATCGGGGCGCCGACGGCGGTCCGCGCCGTCGCGTCGGCGTGCGCCCGGAACCCGGTCGCGCTCGTCGTGCCGTGCCACCGGGTCATCCGCGGCGACGGGTCGATGGGCGGGTACCGCTGGGGCCTCGCGGTCAAGGAGCGCCTCCTCGCCCGCGAGCGCGAGGCCGGCCGTGGACACCCGACCGAGGCTCCCGGCTGACGGGAGCAGACTGCGCCCAGGGGAACCGCTCGACCGGCACCCGCCGGCCGCCGCACGAGAGGCATGCCTGTGAGCACCCTGACCCAGGCCGCACCGCCGAGCGCCCGCTCGTGGGTCCCCGGCTACGTCGCTGCCGGCGTCATCTGGGGCTGCTCCTTCGCGTTCATCGCCATCGGGCTGCGGGCCCTGACGCCGGTCCAGGTCGCGACGGCCCGGCAGGTGCTCGGCGCACTCACGCTGCTGCTGCTGTGCCTGGTGCTGCGCGTCCCGCTGCCGCGCGGGTGGCGGACGTGGGGACACCTCGCCGTCGTCGCCGTGCTGCTCAACGCCGCGCCCGGCCTGCTGTTCGCGTTCGGGCAGCAGAGCGTCTCGTCCGTCATCGCCGGGATCATCAACGCGATGACGCCGCTCGCCACGCTCGCCGTCATCCTCGCCGCGTACCCCGAGGAGCGGCCGACCCGGCGGCGGGTGCTCGGCCTGCTGCTGGGGTTCGCGGGCGTCGTCGTCGTCATCGGGGTGTGGCGCGGGCTGGGCGAGGGCAAGTGGCTCGGGGTGCTCGCGTGCCTGGCCGCGATCACGTGCTACGGGCTCGCGCTGCCCGGAGGAGGTCAGGTACCGGCGCGAGTAGGGCAGCGGCCGCTGTCGCTC
>JACIXM010000397.1 GCA_014360395.1 Actinotalea sp. | reverse complement strand
TGACCACACGCCGTCCCTGGCGCCTGCGGGCCCTGTCCCAGCGCGCGCTGGTGACCTGGCTGGACGAGCGCGGCCTGCGATGGCGGGCGGACGAGCCGTTCGCCGGCGCGGAGCTCGACCCGCCGACGACGGCGCTCCTGGTCCAGGGCTACCTGCTCACCCTCGCCGTGGTGGCGCTGCCGCTGTCGGTCGCGGCGAACTCGCGGCGACACGTCCTGCAGGGCCTCGTCGCCAGCGAGCGGCTCTTCCGCCAGGGCTTCAGCGAGTCCCTGGTGGGGATGGTCCTGCTGCGTCGGTGCCGGGACGACGCGGGCCACGTCCTCGGCGGCCTGGACGTCGTCGAGCTCAACGGCGTCGCGGCCCGCCTCCTCGGCGAGCCCGAGGACCACCTCCTGGGCACCTGCTGGACCGCGCGTCTGGGCGAGGGCGACCAGGTGCTCCTCGCCGAGGTCGTGGAGGCGACGGCGCGTGGGCGGTCCGCGGGCTGGCGCGGTGAGGTGGCGCTCCCGGGCGACCACGGCTCGCGGTTCCTCGAGCTCGCGCTGTCACCCCTGCCGGAGAGCGTGGGACCGGGCATGTTCGTCGCGCAGATGATCGACGTCACGGCCCGCCGGGAGGCCGAGGAGCGGCTCACGGCCCAGGCCCTGCAGGACGCGCTGACCGGGCTGGCCAACCGGACCCTGCTGCGCGACCGGATCGGACTGGCGCTCAGCGTGCTCCCGGCCGACGGGCCGGCCGCGACGGCCCTCCTCTTCTGCGACCTCGACGACTTCAAGCACGTCAACGACTCCGCCGGCCACACCGTGGGCGACGCGGTCCTCGTGGAGGTGGCGTCCCGCCTGCGCGCCCTGCTGCGTCCGGGGGACCTGGCGGCGCGGCCCGGCGGGGACGAGTTCGTGCTGCTGCGAGCGGCCGTCGGGCCGGGGGAGGCGGAGGCCCTCGCCGAGGAGGTCATCGCCGCGCTGTGCCGGCCGGTGGAGGTCGACGGGCACGCCTTCGTCGTCGGGGTGAGCATCGGGGTGGTCCACGGCCGTGCCGGCTCGACCGCCGAGGAGCTGCTCCGCGACGCCGACGCCGCGATGTACGCCGCGAAGGCGGAGGGCAAGCGGCGTGCGGTCGTCTACTTCGAGGCGCACCGCGAGCACGCCCGGCGCTCCGTGCGCCTCGAGGCCGAGCTGCGCCGCGCGCTGGCCGAGGACGAGCTGCGGGTGCACCTGCAGCCGGTCGTCGACCTCCGTACCGGGGCGACGGTCGCCGCGGAGGCGCTCGTGCGCTGGCAGCACCCGGAGCACGGGCTCCTCCCCCCGGCGACGTGGCTGGACGTGGCCGAGCAGTCCGGGCTCATGCCGGCGCTCGGCACGTGGGTGCTCGAGCGCGCGTGCGCGGTCGCGGCCGGGTGGACCGGCCCGGAGGGCGGCCGTCCCGTGACCCTGCACGTCAACGTCTCGGCCCGCCAGCTGGAGCAGCAGGGCTTCGTCGACACCGTCCGCCAGGCCCTGGACCGCTCCGGCCTGCCCCCGGAGCGGCTCGTCCTGGAGTTCACCGAGACCCACCTGGACGAGGTCAGCGACGGGCTCCTGCAGGACCTCGTGGCGCTGCGGGCCGCGGGGATCGGCCTCGCCGCCGACGACTACGGCACGGGGTACTCCCCGCTGACGCGCATCATCGAGCTGCCGCTGTCCATGATCAAGATCGACCGGTGCTTCGTGGCGGACATGCTCGAGGACGTCCGGGCGCGGGCCGTCGTCACGACGCTCGTGCGCCTCGGCCAGTCCCTCGGCCTGGAGGTCGTCGCCGAGGGCGTGGAGACGGCGCCGCAGGCCCGGCAGCTCATCGCGCTCGGCTGCGGAGCCGCCCAGGGCTACCTGTGGTCCCGGCCGGTGCCGGCCGAGGCCTTCACGCCGGCGGTGCTGCGCCGCCCCGCGGGCGTGCCGGCCGCCCGCCGTGCCCTGCCGGCCGGTGTCAGCCCTCCAGCGTCCGGCTGACCAGCTCCTGCGCCGCCTGCTGCACCTCGGCCAGGTGCTCGGCGGAGCGGAAGGACTCGGCGTAGACCTTGTAGACGTCCTCGGTGCCGGACGGCCGGGCCGCGAACCAGGCGTTCTCGGTGGTCACCTTGAGCCCGCCGATGGCCGCGCCGTTGCCCGGCGCCTCCGTCAGCCGCCCGGTGATGTCCTCGCCCGCCAGCGTCGTCGCCGTGACCTGCTCCGGGCGCAGGGCCGCGAGCGCCTTCTTCTGCTCGCGCGTCGCGGGGGCGTCGACCCGGGCGTACCAGGACTCCCCGTGGCGCTCGACGAGCCGGCGGTGCAGCTGGGAGGGGGAGTGGCCGGTACGTGCCGTGATCTCGGCGGCGAGCAGCGCGAGGAGGATGCCGTCCTTGTCCGTGCTCCACACCGTGCCGTCGTGCCGCAGGAACGAGGCGCCGGCGGACTCCTCCCCGCCGAAGCCCACGGACCCGTCGAGCAGGCCCGGCACGAACCACTTGAAGCCGACCGGTACCTCGAGCAGCCGGCGACCGTGGGCCGCGGCGACGCGGTCGATGAGGGCGGAGGAGACGAGCGTCTTGCCGATCGCGGTGCCCTCCGACCAGCCGGGTCGCGCGCCGCCGTAGAGGTAGTCGATCGCCACCGCCAGGTAGTGGTTCGGGTTCATCAGGCCCGCGTCCGGCGTGACGATGCCGTGCCGGTCGGCGTCGGCGTCGTTGCCCGTCGCCACGTCGAACGGCGAGCCGCCGTCGGTCGCGCGCATCGCCTCGACCAGGGAGGCCATGGCGGACGGGGAGGAGCAGTCCATCCGGATCTTGCCGTCCCAGTCCAGGGTCATGAACGCCCAGCGGGGGTCGACCTCCGGGTTGACGACGGTGAGGTCCAGCCCGTGGCGCTCGGCGATCTCGCCCCAGTAGTGCACCGCTGCGCCGCCGAGCGGGTCCGCGCCGATGCGCACACCGCTGGCCCGGATCAGCTCGATGTCCAGCACGTTGGTCAGGTCGTCGACGTAGGCGGACAGGAAGTCGTGCCGCCGCGTCGTCGGCGCCGCGATCGCCTGCTCGAACGGCAGGCGGCGGACGCTGCCGACGCCCTGCCGGAGGATCTCGTTGGCCCGCGCCGCGATCCACGACGTCGCCTCGGAGCCGGCCGGGCCGCCGTGCGGCGGGTTGTACTTGAACCCGCCGTCGCGCGGCGGGTTGTGCGAGGGGGTGACGACGATGCCGTCGGCCAGCCCCGTGCCGGCGTCGGCGGACCCGGCGGCGGTGCGCACCCCCTGCGACGTCGTCGCGCCGTTGTGCAGCAGGATCGCGTGGGAGACGGCGGGCGTGGGCGTGAAGGAGTCGCGCGCGTCGACGTGCACGGTCACCTCCGCGGCGGCCAGCACCTCCAGGGCGGTGCGCCACGCGGGCTCGGACAGCGCGTGCGTGTCGCGGCCGATGAACAGCGGGCCGTCCGTGCCCTGCCCGCGCCGGTACTCCACGATCGCCGCCGTCGTGGCGATGATGTGCGCCTCGTTGAACGCGCCGTCCAGGCTGGAGCCGCGGTGGCCCGAGGTGCCGAAGACGACCTGCTGGCCCGGGTCCTCCGGGTCGGGGCTGCGGTCGTAGTAGGCGCCGACCACGGCGTCCACGTCGATGAGGTCCTCGGGACGGGCAGGGGTTCCGGCGCGCTCGTGCATGGTCATGAGTCAACCACCACGCCCCCGGGACCCGCACGGCGTCCGTCCGCCAGGCGGTCGCCGGGTCGGCGGGGTCGACTACCCTGCCTGCTCATGGCCAAGCGACCTGCCGTCGAGTTCGTCCTGCGTCCCTTCGAGGGTCTGCCCGGTGAGCCGGACTACGTCGCGCTGCGCGAGGTGGTCCCGGCCGCGACCGCCACCGCGCGGACCACGAAGGAGTACGGCTCCCGCGACGTCGTCGTCACGACGGTGCTGCCGGCGGGCTGGCCCGCGCTGCACCGCGGCGACGGCACGATCATGGTGGCGCTGCAGACGACGGCGGGCTCGGGCGACCTGTCCCGCGACCTCGCCGACATGCTGCTCCTGGCGATGGAGTCGCCGGCGGGCACGCCCGTCACCGCCACGCGCATCCCCGAGCCAGGACCTCGCCTGCAGGACGTGCTCGACCCCTCGGTGCCGTTCGAGGTCACGGTCCACGAGGGCTTCGACTACTGGCGCTCGGAGGGCGTGGACCTCACGCCCGAGCTGGTCGCGGTCCTGGAGCGGATGAACGAGACGGTCATCCCCACGCAGCGGCTCACGTCCGTCGAGGCGGCCTACCGCGCCCAGATGGGCGACAAGGACTTCCTGCGCTGGGCCCAGCCGCACGACGAGCAGGTCTTCCTCGACGCGCTCGCGCGCCTGCACGCGCAGCGCGAGTCGGGGCTCGGCGAGGGTGGTGCGCTCGGCCGCTTCATCGGCGCCTTCCGGTCGTGCGGGATCCTCGTGCCGGTCTGGGACCTGGACCAGGAGGCCACGCTGGAGGACCTCGAGACGGCGGTGGCCGCCCTCGGGGAGCGGCTCGACGCCGCGCTCGCGGTCGACGCCCCCCTCGATGCCAACCAGCGGCGGGCCCGCGCCGGGCTCGTGGCGCGTCAGCTCACGCTGCGCTGACCGGGTGACGGGGCGCGCCCGCCCCGGGTGGTCAGTCCGTCCGTCGACAGTCGCGACCGGGTGATATGACCATGCGTTGACCATCGGGTGACGTGGCGATGGCCCGGCCGTGGTCGTTAGGGTGGGCCCGTGCCCACGTCACGCCGCGCCGACGACCGTCGGAGCACCGGACCCCGGCAGCGGGTCGCGGTGGTCATCCCCGCCAAGAACGAGTCCCGGCGCATCGCCGCCACGGTCCGGTCGGCACGCTCCATCCCGAACGTGGACCTCGTGCTCGTCGTCGACGACGGCAGCGAGGACGCCACCCAGCACGTCGCCCGCGACGCGGGTGCGGTGGTCGTGCGCCACTCGCACAACCGCGGCAAGGCCTCCGCGATGGAGACGGGGGCCGCCGTCGTCGCGATGCGGGACGCGCCGGACCGCCCACCCAGGCTCCTGCTCTTCATCGACGGGGACCTGGGCGAGACGGCGGTCAACACCGCGCCGCTCGTGCCGCCCGTCCTGGACGGCACCGCCGACCTGTCGATCGCCGTCCTCCCGCCGCAGCCGGGCGCGGGCGGGCGCGGGATCGTCGTCGGCCTGGCGCGCCGCTCGATCCAGTCCATGACCGGGTGGACGCCCACCCAGCCGCTGTCCGGCATGCGGTGCCTCACCCGCGAGGCGTTCGAGGCGGCGACGCCGCTCGCGCGCGGCTGGGGCGTCGAGACGGGCATGACCATCGACCTGCTCACCAAGGGCTTCGTCGCCGTCGAGGTGCCCTGCGACCTCCAGCACCGCCCGTCGGGCTCGGACTTCCGGGGCCAGATGCACCGGGCGGCGCAGTACCGCGACGTGATGCTGGCCGTGAACGCGCGCCGCGTGCGGAAGGTGCTCGGCCGGGAGGGCTAGGCCTGCCGCGCCGCGTCACGCGTCGTCGTGCGGCGGACCGGGGCGGGCGTCCCCGCGCCGGGACCGTCGCGGCGCACCCGCAGCAGCCACGCGGCGCTCACGGCGACGAGCAGCGGTACGGCCACCGACACCCCCATCGCGGGGATGACGATCCCGGAGTCGTTGACGAGGAAGCCGATCCCCATCGTCACGGCCAGCGCCCACACGACGGGCCGCAGCATCGGCGCCGCCGTCGTCAGCGCCGTGAGCGGCTCGCCGGAGGACAGCCAGCCGTAGGGGCCGCCGTCGGGCGCGGCCGCGGCCTGGCGCAGCGGGCGCAGGAGGACGACGACGACGAGCGCGATCCCGCCGACCGCGAGCAGCGTCAGCCACGTCCCGCCGAGGTTCGCGAGGTTCTGCGCGAGCTTGCGCCCCACGACGTCGGCGAGCCCGCCGTCCAGGACGGTGTCGACGAAACGGCCCAGGTGCGTGCGGTCCTCCTCCGGGCGCAGCCAGTCCACGAGCAGGAACGCCACCATGACCGCGGCCGTCCCGCCGAGCACGACGACGGCGCGCTGCCAGGTCAGCCGGATGCCGGCGGCGGCCAGGGCGAGCACTGCGAAGCCCGGCAGCAGCGCGGGCGGGCCACCGAAGTCGCTGCCCAGGCCCGGGGCACCGTTGAGCACGGCGGCGACGAGCCCGATGCCCCCCACGAGGACCGCGGCGGTGCGGCGCCGGCCGCGGCGGACCAGCGGGTCGGCCGCGGCCGCGGACGCGAGCAGCACGGCCGCCGCGAAGATCGCGAACGAGGTGTTGTTGAAGCCGTAGAACCGGGCGCCGACGACGGTGGACACACCCAGCGGCGCCGAGAGCTGCAGGGCCGCGCCCCTGACGACGTCGAGGGCGAGGACCACGGCGGTGACCGTGGCGACGAGCGCCATCGGACCGAGGAGCCGGCGGCGCACCGGCGGCAGCAGTGCGAGGCCCGTCAGCGCGGCGATGACGAGCACGACGACCCCGGTCACCGCCCACCCGGGCGAGCCGGTCCGCCACCACGGCACGAGGTTCGCCAGCGTCGCCGCCACCGGCAGGGCCCCCACCGCCAGGCCCGCGACGACGAGGCCCCGCAGCACGGGCACGGCGACCGCGGGCCGGGTCGGGGACGCGGTGGCCGTCGTCCGCGAGCGCACGCGCGCCGCGAGCCGCGACGCCCAGCCCAGGAAGCGGGCGTTGAGCCCGACCACGACGACGGCCTGCAGCAGCAGGTTGATGACGATGAGCCAGGTGTAGGCGGACGGCACGACGGGCCGCGCGGCGACCTGGTGCCGGTCGATGTCGACGACCGCGGCAAGGCGGTCCGTCGCGCTGTCGGCGCCCGGCACCGGCCGCACCGGGCTGCCCACCAGCGCGCCGGCGGGAGCCTGCAGGCCGAGCAGCGTCAGGAGCGTGGGCGTGACGTCGGTCGTCTGGAGGATCCCGTCCTGCCGGGTGGAGCGTGTGGACAGCAGCGACGCGTGGTACCGCTCGCCGGCCGGTGCCGGTCCGAGGGCAGCGGCCATCTGCATGCGCGCGACGGTGCCGGAGTCCGCCAGCGAGACGACCAGCACGGTGACGTCCACGCCGTGCTGCTCCACGGCGCGCAGGACCGCGCCGAGGCGGGCGTCGACCGGCTGCACCTGCTGCAGGCGGGTGGGCTCGATGATGACGTCCGGGCCGAGCGGCTCCTCCCCGCCGAGCTGGGGGACGGCCGGCTCCTCCTCGAGGTCCTCCTCGGCGTCGGGGTCCGGCTCGGGCCGGGGCACCGTGGGGCGCCCGGCGTCCCGCACCGCGCCGACGTCGACGACCAGGAGCTGCGCCGTGGTCAGGGCCTCCGCGACGGCCGCGGTGAGCGCCTCGGGGTCGCTCGGCAGCCGCGCGTGCGTCCCGACGACGACGCCGTCGGGGTCGGCCAACGCGATCGCGGCGCCCGGCCCGAACCCGGCCGCGGGCACCTCGTTCTCGGCCAGGAGGCGGCCGAGCAGGCCGAGCGACGGCGAGAAGCTCGAGGCCTCGGCCGCCTCGGCGTAGTCGTCCCACCCGGGCACCGTGCCGTCCGTGGTCGCCGACCGCAGGGTGCGGCACTCCCCGAAGCCCTCGCCGGGCAGGTCGGCGGCGCGGGCCCCGGCGGAGACGGCCAGCCACCCGTCGGCCGGGCAGGAGAAGGACCGGACGCTGCGCGGGGAGACCGTGCCGAGCGCCCCGTCGCGGGAGAGCCCCCACAGGGCGGGCGTGGCGAGCGTGCGGACGTCCTCCCACCGCAGCCCCGTCGTGCCGACGAGGACCACGGGCGCGGCGGCGCCGTCGTCCGCGGGCTCCTGCGGTGGGGTGGTCGCCCCGGCCGGCGCGAGCGTGAGCACACCCAGGAGGGCGGCGACGAGGGCGACGACGACGCCGCGCAGGGCGGGAAGGGGCACCGGCCCAGCCTACGGGCGCACTACGCTCGCACCGCGGACCCGTCCGTGCGGCGCCACAGGTCCCGCCGACGACCCGCACACGATGATCACAGGGGAGGGCGGATGGGCGGCAACGGTCCGGACGACAGGGGCGGTCGCTCGCGTCGGCGCTACGCCTACCTCGGCCCGGCGGGCACCTTCACGGAGGCGGCACTGCGGCAGATCGCCTCGCCGCAGGACGCGGACTTCCTGCCGCAGGTCGACGTCGTCTCGGCGATCGAGGCGGTGCGCACCGGGGCGGCGGACCACGCCGTCGTCGCGATCGAGAGCTCGGTCGAGGGGTCGGTCACGGCCGTCCTGGACACCCTGGCCACCGGGGACCCCCTGATGCTCCAGGGCGAGATGATCGTGCCGGTCTCGTTCGCGCTGGCCACTCGTCCCGGCACGGGCCTGAGCGCCGTGCGGCGCGTCGCCGCCCACCCCCACGCCTGGGCGCAGTGCCGGCGCTGGCTCCAGCAGCACCTGCCCGACGCCGTGCACGTGCCCGCCACGTCCAACACGGCGCCGGCCGCGGCGATGGCGTCGGGGGAGCGGGAGCTCGGGTTCGACGCGGCGCTCGTCCCGCCGCCGGCGGTCGACGTGTACGGGCTCGTGCCGCTCGCCGACGACGTCGCCGACAACCACCACGCGGTCACCCGGTTCGTGCTCGTCGGGCGCCCCGGCCCGGTCCCGCCGCGCACGGGCTCGGACAAGACGACGCTCGTCGTGCACCTGCCCAGCAACCAGGCCGGCGCGCTGCTGGAGATGCTGGAGCAGTTCGCCGCGCGCGGGGTCAACCTCTCGCGGATCGAGTCCCGGCCGATCGGCGACTCCCTGGGGCGGTACTCCTTCTCCATCGACGCCGAGGGGCACGTCGACGACGAGCGGGTCGCCGAGGCGCTCATGGGCCTGCACCGGGTCTGCCCGCACGTGCGGTACCTGGGCTCCTACCCGCGCGTGGACGCCCCGCACGGCGACGTCCGGCCCGGCACGTTCGACGCCGACTTCGTCGCGGCCCGGTCCTGGGTCCGGGCGCTGCGGGAGGGCCGCGCGCACTGAGGACCCCTGAGCGCCCTGCCGCGCCGGGCGGCGTCGACGGGGTCAGGCGCCGGCGTCCTCCAGCGGGAGGCGCACGACGAGCGCGTGCGGCTGGATGCGGGCGTGGAGCTCCAGCGCCTCGCCGATGGTGTCGCCGTCGACCTGCACCGGCTGCGGCTCGCGGGCGCGGACCCGCACCTCCCGGGCGTCCGTGTGCTCGATCCGGCCCAGGGCGCCGTCGTCCTGGCGCGGCCGGATGCCGAACCGCTGGAGCGTGACGTCACCCGCGACGCGGGCCCAGCCGAGGATGCCGGCGCGGGCGTCGATCGCGCCGACGTGCAGCACGCCGTCGTCGACCGCCGCGTCCGGGATGAGCGTGATCCCGCCGGGCAGGCGGCCGACGTTGCCGAAGATGAGGCTGCGCAGCCGGACGGCCCGCCACGGCCCGTCGTCGAAGGACAGGGCCAGCCGCATCCGGCCGCCGCCGAGGTGCTTGAGCCCGGAGAGCACGTAGGCGACCCAGCCGACGCGGGCCTTGAGGTCCTCGTCGGTGTCACCCATGATCGCGGCGTCGAAGCCCAGGCCCGCCATGACGAGGAAGATGTGGTCGCGCGCCGGCTCGGTGGCGTCGGGGGGCGTCTCCGCCGGCTCGACGGCCTCCGGGTCGGCCTCCGCGACGACGTCCTCGACCTGGGACTCGTCGCGCACGATGGTCAGCCAGCCGACGTCGACCGGCTGCTCCTTGCCGGTCAGCGCGATCTTGAGCAGGGCGTCGACGTCCCCGATCGGCAGGTCGAGGTTGCGGGCGAGGAGGTTGCCGGTGCCCTGGGGGACGAGCCCCATCGCTGCGCCGGTGCCCGCCAGACCCTCCGCCACCGCGCGCACGGTCCCGTCCCCGCCGATGGCCACGACGAGCTGAGCGCCCTGCTCCAGCGCCTGGCGCGTCTGGCCGATGCCCGGGTCCTCGGCGGTCGTCTCGAACCACAGGGGCTCGGGCAGGTAGCGCGCGGCGCACGCCTGGACCGCCGCGTCACGCAGCGCCGGCACGCCGGGCTTGGTGGGGTTCGCCACGAAGGCGACGCGCACGTGGGCCGCGTCGGTGTCGGAGGTCGCGGCGGTGCCCTCGGAGCCCGGGCCCGCCGCGGACGGGCTGAGGTCCAGGCCGTGCCCGCGCAGCGCGCGGCGCGTCCTGACGACGAGCACGAGGGCGACGGTCGCCAGGGCGATCGCGAGGCCGGTGACGAGCCATCCCACCCAGGTCATGGACGAACCGTACGGGCGACGCGGGTGGCGCACACCCCGGTCCGCTGTGCTCTCGGGCACACGGCGGGACCCGGCCGGGCTGCCGCTGCGCTGTCGCACGGTCCGGTCGAAGCCCTCAGGACCGCTCGATACCCTCCTCGGGTGATCGACCTGCGCCTCCTGAGGGAGAACCCCGACGCCGTCCGTGCGAGCCAGCGCCTGCGCGGCGACGACCCCGGACTCGTGGACCAGGTGCTCGAGCTGGACTCCCGGCGCCGTACCGGCCTGACCCGGTTCGAGGAGCTGCGTGCGGAGCAGAAGGGCCTGGGCAAGCAGGTCGCGAAGGCGCAGGGGGAGGAGAAGCAGGCGCTGCTCGCCCGGGCGAAGGAGCTCGCCGAGGCGGTCAAGGCCGCGCAGGCCGACGCCGACGACGCCGCCGCGCAGCTGGACGAGGCGGTCATGCGGATCGCCAACGTCGTCATCGAGGGCGTGCCCGCCGGCGGCGAGGACGACTACACGGTGCTGCGCCACGTCGGCACGCCGCGGGACCTCACGGCCGAGTACGGGCCGGACTTCGCCGTCCGCGACCACCTGGACCTGGGGGAGCGGCTCGCCGCGATCGACACCGAGCGCGGGGCGAAGGTCTCCGGCGCGCGCTTCTACTTCCTCACCGGCGTCGGGGCGCGGCTGGAGCTGGCGCTGCTGTCCGCGGCGATGGACCGCGCGGTGGCCGCCGGGTTCACCCCGATGATCACGCCGACGCTCGTGCGCCCGGAGGTGATGCGCGGCACGGGCTTCCTCGGCGCGCACGCCGACGAGGTCTACCGCCTGGAGGCGGACGACCTGTACCTCGTGGGCACGTCGGAGGTCGCGCTCGCGGGCTACCACGCCGAGGAGATCATCGACCTGTCGGACGGACCGCGGCGGTACGCCGGCTGGTCCGCGTGCTACCGCCGCGAGGCCGGGTCGCACGGCCGGGACACCCGCGGCATCATCCGCGTCCACCAGTTCCACAAGGTGGAGATGTTCAGCTGGACCACCCTGGAGGACGCCGAGGCCGAGCACGAGCGCCTCCTGGCCTTCGAGGAGGAGATGCTCGGCCTGGTCGACCTGCCCTACCGGGTCATCGACGTCGCGGCCGGGGACCTGGGCTCCAGCGCCGCGCGCAAGTTCGACTGCGAGGCGTGGCTGCCGAGCCAGCAGCGCTGGCTCGAGCTGACCTCCACCTCGAACTGCACGACGTTCCAGGCCCGCCGGCTCGGCGTGCGGGAGCGGGCCGAGGGCGGCACGCGCACGGTCGCGACGCTGAACGGGACGCTGGCGACCACGCGGTGGATCGTCGCGCTGCTGGAGAACCACCAGCTCCAGGACGGGTCGGTCCGGGTGCCCGAGGGGCTGCGGCCGTACCTCGGCGGGCTCGAGGTGCTCAGCCCGGTGGTCGCGTGACCGCCGTCGGCCCGCAGGCCGGCGTGACCCGCACGACCGGTGCGGCCGGGGGACCGCGCCTGGTGGCCCTCGACCTCGACGGCACCCTGCTGGACTGGTCCGGGCGGCTCATGGACGGCATCGCCGACGCCGTCGCGGAGCTGCGGGAGCGGGGCGACCACGTCGTCGTCGCGACCGGGCGGTCGGTGCACTCCGCGGTGCCCTACGCCCAGCAGCTCGGGATCGACGTCGGTCCCGCGGTCACCTCCAACGGCGCCGTGACCGTCGCGCTGCACGGGGACGACCCGGGTTACCGCATCACCGACCTGGTCACCTTCGACGCCGGGCCGGCCCTGCGGCTGGTCCGTGAGGAGCTCCCGGACGCGCTCTTCGCCGTCGAGGACGTCGGCCGCGGCTTCTTCGTGCACGGCGTCTTCCCCGACGGGGAGATCGACGGGCACGTCACGCCGGTCGGGTTCGACGACCTGTGTGCGGTACCCGCGACGCGCGTCGTCATCCGCAGCCCGGAGCACACCGACGCCGACTTCCACGCCATGGTCGAGCGGATCGGGCTGCAGGAGGTGTCCTACGCCGTCGGCTGGACGGCGTGGCTGGACCTCAGCCCGCAGGGCGTGTCCAAGGCGACGGCGCTGGAGGCGGTACGCCAGGAGCTCGGGGTCCACCCGTCGCGCACCGTCGCGGTCGGCGACGGTCGCAACGACGTGGAGATGCTGCGCTGGGCGGCCCGCGGGGTCGCGATGGGCCACGCCGACGACGTCACGCGCGCCGCGGCCGACGAGGTCACCGGCGCGTTCGACGAGGGTGGCGCCCTCGCCGTCCTGCGCGACCTCCTGACCCTCTGAGGGGCGCCCTCCACCCGGCACGCCCCAGGGCCGATCGGGTGGGGCGGTGGACCCCCGGGGGTCGGTGGAGGACAATCCGGCCCATGGCGGCAGGCATCGACGACGTCGCCCGCGCCGCCGGCGTGTCGACGGCGACCGTGTCGCGGGCGCTGCGCGGGCTGCCCAACGTCAACGCCGAGACCCGGGACCGCGTGCAGCGCGTGGCCGAGGAGCTGGGCTACGTCGCCTCGCCGTCGGCGGCGAGCCTGGCGTCCGGCCGGACCCGGACGATCGGCCTCATCAGCCCGTTCATCAACCGCTGGTTCTTCTCCAACGTCATCGAGGGCGCCGAGCGGGCCCTGCGGTCCCAGGGGTTCGACGTCCTCCTCTACACCTTCGAGATCGACCGCGACGCGGGTCGGCACTACCGCGTCGACCCGGCGGTCCTGCGCCGGCGGGTCGACGGCATCCTCGTCGTCGGGCTGCCGCTGGAGGAGGACGAGGTCCGGGCGCTCCAGGGTCTGGGCCGGCCGATCGTCTGCGTCGGCTGGGGCGGGTACGGCATCGTCACCGTACGGCTCGACGACCGGGGCACCGCCAAGGAGGCGACGC
>JACIXM010000396.1 GCA_014360395.1 Actinotalea sp. | reverse complement strand
CCGGAGGGCTCGTCGACGAGCAGTCGGCGCCAGGTCCCGTCGACCGCGAGACGTCGGGCCACGTCCGCGCCGATCGGACCGTAGCCGGCCAGCTCACCGGGCCGGTCGTCCAGCCCGAGAAGCGTCCCGATCCCGACCGTGACGTTGATCCGCGGCCGACCTCCCGCAGGCCCTCGCAGGGGCATGCGGGACCCCATGGCGGCACGCACGGGCAGATCGGGCCGCGTCGCCGCCGCGCTCTGGTCGGCGGGCGTCCCCACCGACGAGGGAACCGGTCCGATCGCACCCTGCAGCCAGGCGACCTCGCCCATCGCGTCCAGCGCATCAGCGCGCAGCTGGTCGACCGTCCGCGGGTCGCCGTCGTGGCGGGCGCCGTCGGCGGCGGCCTGGAGGCACGCGTCCAGCCGGACGGCCGCCTCGACGGTGAGGACCGCCGTCATGCTCGCCATCCCGTCGGGCAGGGCACGCGGGCGGCTGACGTGTCGCCGGGTCCGGGCGTGCGCGTGGCGGTCGGCCGCGTCCTCAGGGTCGATCTCCTCCAGCACACGCGCCACCTCGCGCCGCAGCTGCGTGGTGGTCATGGCCTCCGCACGGGCGAGCACCTTGTCCTCGACCTCCAGCGCGACAGCGGGCGCCACGTGCTCGAGGGCCTCGACCAGCACCCTGGCTCGCGGCCAGTCCAGCCGCCCCGCCGCCAGGGCGTCGCCCGTACCGGCGTGCAGGCCGTCCAGCGCCCTGCCCATGGCGACGAAGGTGTCCCCCGTACGCCGCGACACCCCCAACCGCAGCGACAGCTCGGTGGCGGCCGCCGCCGTCGCGGCCGGCGTCCCGACGGTGGCGGGCCAGTGAGGGTTCATCTCCGGGGTGGCGGCGAGACGTGCCGCGGCTGCCACGGCGCGCGACCGCGCCCAGGCAGCGACGCGCTCGTACGCGGCCACGACCTCGACCAGCGAGCCCGGGTCCGCGGCCCATCCCTCGAGCTCGCGGAGTGCCCCGACCAGCCCCGGTCCGCCCTCGACGTCCACGAGGAGGCGCCCCACGGGACCGACCCGGTGGTCGAGGACGGCACGCTCTCGGTCGAACGGCACGCGGAGGTCGCTACCCGCAGGCAGGACCGGGAGGCCCGGGAGATCCGGCGCCTCAGCTTCGGCCGTCACCGCGCGCTCCCTGCACCGGCCTCGTGCGAACCACGGCGCGGCGCGCCCGGAGGTAGGAAGACGGTCGAGGCCTCCGCCATGGCTGAGTCGAACACGTGTTCGACAATAGGCCCTGCCACTGACACGGGTGTGCCGAGTCGACCCGCACGGTGCGCAACCCCGGCGCGAGCCGGCCGTGTCAGCCACCGCCGGTAGGATCGTCGCGAACGACAGGGGAGCGTCGTCCGGAGCCACGGACGCAGGACGCTGAGAGTGCGGACCACCGCAGACCCTCGAACCTGATCCGGTTCACACCGGCGTAGGGAGTCGGGAATCTCAGGGCCCGTCGTCGTGCCGCAGCGGCCCGCCGCGGCGCCGACGGCACGGCCCACCCCTCCTGGCACCACGAGGAGGAGACATGGCGAGGAACCTCGCACGCAGCACCACCCGTCACACGGCGCAGCACGACCCCGGTGGCGGCACCGGGTCCGGCAGCCCGGCCCGCCGTACCGCACGCGCGGTCGTCGTCGGCACCGCGACTGCGCTCGCCCTCACCGCGTGCACCGCCTTCGACGGCGGCGGCTCCGGGAACGGCTCCGGCGGCACGACCGACGACGGCGCCTCGGGCGACGCCCCCGCCGGCGGCACCGGCACCGTCGTCCTGGTCACGCACGACTCCTTCGCCCTGAGCGAGGAGCTCATCGCCCGGTTCGAGGCGGACACCGGCCTCACGCTCGAGCAGCGCGCGCCCGGCGACGGCGGCGCCCTCGTCAACCAGCTGATCCTCACCCGGGACGCACCGCTGGGCGACGTCGTCTTCGGCATCGACAACTCCTTCGCCTCCCGCGCGATCGACGAGGGCGTGCTCGAGCCGTACAGCTCCCCCGCGGCCGGTGAGGACGTGGCCCGCTACGCCGTCGACGACGAGGGCCACCTCACCGCGATCGACGTCGGGGACGTCTGCATCAACGTCGACCGCGAGTGGTTCGCCGAGGCCGGCCTCCCCGAGCCCGAGACGCTCGAGGACCTCACCGACCCGCAGTACCGCGACCTGCTCGTCGTGACGAACCCGGCCACGAGCTCCCCGGGCCTTGCGTTCCTCCTGGCCACGGTCGGGGCGTTCGGCGAGGACGGCTGGGTCGACTACTGGGCGGCCCTGCGCGACAACGGCGTCAAGGTCGCCGGCGGCTGGTCCGACGCCTACTACGTCGACTTCACCGGACCCTCCAGCGAGGGCACCGACCGCCCGCTCGTCCTGTCCTACGCCTCCTCGCCCCCGTACGAGGTCCCCGAGGGTGTCACCGACCCCGCCGACGCACCCACCCGCGCCCTTCTGGACACGTGCTTCCGGCAGGTCGAGTACGCCGGCGTCCTCGCCGGCGCGGCGAACCCCGAGGGCGCGCGCCAGGTCATCGACTGGCTCCTCAGCCCCGAGGTCCAGGCCGACATCCCCGGGAGCATGTACGTCTACCCGGTCGACTCCTCCGTCGAGCTGCCGGAGAGCTGGGCGACCTTCGCCCCGCCCGCACCCGAGCCGTTCGAGGTCGACCCGGCGGCGATCACCGAGAACCGGGACGCCTGGATCCAGACGTGGACCAACACGGTCCTCGGCTGAGCGACCCGCCTCCCCCGACCAGCACCCGCTGAGGACACCGTGCCCCCCACGACGACGCCCCGGCCCGCCCGGCCGCGCGGCGTCACCCCCCGTCTCGCGTACCGCCCCGGCGTCGCCGGGCGGGGGGTCGTGTGGGCGCTCGTCACGGCCGTCCCGCTGGTCTTCCTCACGGTCTTCTTCGCCTACCCCGTCGCCTCGATCGTGCTGCGAGGCTTCGCGCCCGACGGCGCCGTCGACCTCACCGCGTTCGGGGAGGTCTTCGCCCGCCCGCGCACATGGCGGATCATCGGGCTGACCTTCGCCCAGGCGACCGTGGCCACCGCGATCGCCGTCGTCCTCGGCCTCCCGGGCGCCTACCTCCTGTACCGGTGCGACTTCCCGGGCCGGACCGCACTGCGGGCCTTCGTCATCGTGCCGTTCGTGCTCCCGACGGTCGTGGTCGGCGTCGCCTTCCGCTCCGTGCTGGCGCCCCACGGGCCGCTCGGGTTCCTCGGCTGGGACGGCACCTTCGCCGCCGTCGTCGCCGCACTCGTCTTCTTCAACTACGCCGTGGTGGTCCGTACCGTCGGCGGCTTCTGGGCCGCCCTGGACCCGCGCGCGGAGCAGGCCGCCCGGGCGCTCGGGGCACCCCCGTGGCGCGCCTTCACCTCGGTGACCCTGCCGGCGCTGACGCCCGCGATCGCCTCCGCCGCGGCCATCGTCTTCCTGTTCTGCGCGACGGCGTTCGGCGTCGTCCTCGTGCTCGGCGGCCCCCGTTACGGCACGGTCGAGACCGAGATCTGGGTGCAGACCACCCAGTTCCTCGACCTCCCGGCCGCCGCCGTGCTGTCGGTGGTCCAGCTCGCCGTCGTCGCGGTCGCGCTGGTCGTCGCAGGCCGTGCCCGCGACCGTCGCGAGCGCGCCCTGCAGCTGCGCTCGGCCGAGACCGCCCACCCGCACCGCCTCGCCCTGCGGGGGCCGGACCGCCGCACCGGTGACGTCGTCGCGGTGGCCGTGACGACCGCCGTCGGCGTCCTCCTCCTCGCGCTGCCGCTCGGGACGGTGCTCGTCCGGTCCTTCCGCACCCGCGACGGGTGGGGTCTGGGCAACTACGTCGCCCTGGGGACGACCGGTGGGCCGAACGCGCTGAGCGTCACCGTGTGGGAGGCCGCCCTGACGTCGCTGCGCGTCGCCGTCGACGCGACCCTCGTCGCGGTGGTGGTCGGGGGGCTGGTCGCGCTCGTCGTGTCACGGCGTCCGCGAGGGCGGGCGGGGCGGCGCGCGGTCCGCACCCTCGACGCGGTGTTCATGCTGCCGCTCGGGGTCTCGGCGGTGACGGTCGGCTTCGGGTTCCTCGTGGCCCTGCAGCGGCCGTTCGGGCTCGACCTCAACCTGCGCGACTCCCTCGTGCTCATCCCGATCGCGCAGGCCGTGGTCGCGATCCCGCTGGTGGTGCGTACCGTGCTGCCCGTGCTGCGCGCCATCGACACCCGGCTGCACGAGGCCGCGGCCGTGCTCGGCGCCGCACCGGGCCAGGTCCTGCGCCTGGTGGACTGGCCGCTCGCCGCGCGGTCGCTCGGGCTCGCCGTCGGGCTCGCGTTCGCCGTGAGCCTCGGCGAGTTCGGTGCCACCGCCTTCCTCGCGCGTCCGGACCAGCCGACGCTGCCGGTCGTGATCTTCCGGCTCATCGGCCGACCCGGCGCGGACAACCTCGGCATGGCGCTCGCGGCGTCGGTCGTGCTCGCGCTGCTCACCGCCACGGTCATGCTCCTCACCGAGCGGCTCCGGGCGGGCGGGCGCACCACCGCGGCGGGGGAGTTCTGATGAAGGACGACGACGCCGCGCAGGCCGGCACCGGCGGGCAGGCCGGCGCCGGCAGCAGGCGCGGCCTGGAGGTGCGCGACGTCGTCGTGCTCTACCGGGACGACGACGGCACCACCAAGGCCGCGGTCGACGGCCTCGACCTCGACGTCGCGCCCGGCGAGGTCCTCGCGCTGCTGGGTCCCTCCGGCAGCGGGAAGTCGAGCCTGCTGCGCGCCGTCGCCGGCCTCGAACCGGTCGCCGCCGGGTCGATCACCTGGGACGGCACCGACCTCGCCGGCGTGCCGGTGCACCAGCGCGGCATCGGCCTGATGTTCCAGGACGGCCAGCTCTTCCCCCACCGGGACGTCGCCGCGAACGTCGCCTTCGGCCTGCAGATGCAGCGGGTGCCGCGCGCCGAGCTGGCCCGGCGCGTCGCGGAGCTGCTCCGGCTCGTCGGGCTCGCGGGCTTCGGCGACCGCGACGTCGCGAGCCTGTCCGGCGGCGAGCGGCAACGCGTCGCGCTCGCCCGCTCGCTCGCGCCGCGGCCCCGTCTCCTCCTCCTCGACGAGCCGTTGTCCGCCCTGGACCGGGCGCTGCGCGAACGCCTCGCGGACGACGTCCGCGCCGCCCTGCGCGCCACCGGGACGACGGCGCTGTTCGTCACCCACGACCACGACGAGGCCTTCGCCGTCGCCGACCGCATCGCCGTGATGGACCTCGGCCGACTGCTCCAGGTCGACCCGCCCGCGCGGCTGTGGCACCGGCCCACCTCGCAGCGGGTCGCGGAGTTCCTCGGCTACGAGGCGTTCGTGCCCGCAGCCTCGCCGACGGGGCGCGCGCTCCTGGACCTGGTCGGCAAGCAGGGCGAGCTGCTCGCGCTCGGCCCCGGCTCGCTCACGCGCGACCAGGGACCGACGACGGCGCCCGGCCCCGCCCGCTCCACCGCGGTGCCGTCCCCGGCACTCACCGGGACGGTGGTCACCGCCGGCTTCCGGCGCGGGGTCGTCGAGCTCGTCGTGGACGTCGACGGCGTCGGACGGGTGACCCTCGTGGAGCCGAGTGCCGGAACGCACCTCGACGCCCCCGCGCCAGGGACCGTCGTGACGCTGCACGCGCGACCCGAGGCGATCGCCGTCGTCGGCGGCTGACGGGGAGGATGTTCACCGGGCCGCCCCCCACCGGACGCGCGACCCCCGCCGACCGGACATCTCCGCAGGTCATCGTGGCGCCATGAGCGCCGCAGCCGAGCCGCTGGACCGCACCGACCGCGGCCTGCTCAACCTCCGCGACCTCGGCGGCATCCCCGTGACGGGCGGCACGACGCGGCACGGCACGCTCCTGCGCAGCGACGACGTCAGCCGCGCGACGCCCTGGGAGGTCGACGCGCTCCTGCGGGCCGGCGTGACCACGGTGGTGGACCTGCGCTCCCCGGCGGAGGTCGCCGCCGCCGGCCCCGACCCGTGGCTCGGCACCGGTGTCGAGCAGCACCGGCTCCCCCTGCTCCCGCGCTCGGGGATCCCCGGCGGGCTCGTCGCGCGCCGCGCCGGCGGCTCCGTGACGCCGCAGGACATGGGCCGCTGGTACGCGATGGTCACTCTCGCCGACGCGCCACTGCTCGTGGGCGTCCTCGAGCTCGTCGCCCGGGCGGAAGGGGCCGCGCTGGTCCACTGCACCGCGGGCAAGGACCGGGCGGGGATCGTCGCGGCGTGCGTCCTGACCGTCCTCGGGGCTGCCCGGGACGACGTCGTCCTGGACTACGCGCGCTCGAGCGTGGCCCTCCCGGCGCTGCGGCGACGCCTCGGTCTCGTGGCGGTCGCGGCGGACGTCGCCGTCCTCGTCGACGCCCACCCGGCGACGATGGAGACGATGCTCGCCGTGCTGCACGACGAGCACGGCGGGATCGACGCCGTCCTGTCGGACGCGGGGCTCACGCCGAGCACGACCGCTCGGCTGCGGGCCCGCCTGGTCCTGCCCACGGAGCGGCGGGGCGCCTGAGCGACGACCGGCGGCGCCGGCCCGTCACCCGAGACGCTTCTGCCACTCCCCCTCCACGCCGGCCGGCCGGAAGCCCAGCGCGACGTTGATGCCGAGCATGAACGCGTTCTCCTCGGCGTTCCACGTGTGCACCCGTCGCGCCCCGGGCCGCACCGTCGCCAGCCGCTGCAGGAGGTCCGCCTTCATGAGCATCCCGAGGCGGCGGCCGCGGTGCTCGCGGAGCACGATGGTGTCCTCCTGGAAGACGGGGGCGGGCCGGTCCCGCTCGTACCGCACCATCGTGAAGCCGGCGAGCGCGCCCGTCGGGACGTGCTCGGCGGCGACCAGGAGGTAGCCGTGCCCGGCGGCGGCGATCTGCGCCTCCCTCCGCCGTACGCGTGCCGCGTCCCAGGGGTCCTCCTGGACGTCGAGGCCACCGAGCGGCTCGTCGGTCGACATCCGGGTCTCCAGGAGCGCCAGCGCGTCGAGGCGCTCCTCGGGGGTGCGGTCCTGCCACGACAGGAGCCGGTAGTCCGTCCCCGCGCGCACGGCCGCCTCGTCCCGCAGCCGCGCGAGGAGGTCGCCGTCCACGGGGAGCTCGAGGACCGAGTACCGCGACGCCTGCTCGAGGGCGTACCCGTGCCGCAGGCACAGGGCGGCCCCCGGCGCGGCGCGGGCGATGCGGCCCGCGCCGCTGGGGGGCTCGAGCACGCCGCGGGCGTCGGCGGGCGGCTCGCCGGCGTGCTCGCTGCTGAGGATGGTGGTCGTCCGGCCCTCCGCGGCGGCGCGGGCCTCGGCCGCACGCAGGAGCGTGGCCCCGATCCCCCGGCCCCGCGCGTCCGGGCGCACGACGACCGCGAGGTGCGCCAGGTGGGTGTTGCTCCGCCGCGGCAGCACGACGGACGCGTACCCGAGGACGTCGGCGGCGGTCGCGGCCCCCGGCACGCCCGTCCCCGGCTCAGCGGCCGCGGTGGCGTCGTCCGCGGTCGCACCCCCGGACGGCGCCAGGGCGACGAGCAGGGCACGCCGGTCGTCCTCCTGGTCCCGGACCCGCACCCAGAGCGAGCGGGCGGTGACGGCGAAGTCGTCGTGGCCGTAGGTCTCGGCGTCCGACGCGCGGGCCACGGCCACGACGCCGTGCAACGCCCAGGCGTCCGGTGCGTCCAGGGCCTCGGGCACCGGGGCGGTCAGGACCCGGCAGGGCTCCGCGACGAGGGTCCCGCGGGAGCGGCCGGCCGGGTCGCCGTCGGGTCGTGCCGTGCGCGCCGGCGGATCGGTCTGCGTCATGGCTCCACTGTCGGCCGTGCGGGGCGCTCGACGCCAGGCCTTTCCTCGCTCAGGGCGCGCGGTCGGCGCGGCAGTGCCATGATCGGGCGGCGAGGGAGGCCGCCATGACAGCGCACGACCAGCACCCGGACCACGACCCCGCTCACGACCCCACGGCGGGCGGGACCGACACCTCGACGACGGCGGACCGGACGGACGCGACCGTGATCGGGGCGCCGGCCGCCGCCGGTGACGGCGCCGAGCCCGCCCCCGAGAGGCTCCTCGTCGACATGGTCGTCGGCGCGCCCGTCGACGCCGTCTGGGCGGCCCTGCGCGACCCCGAGGAGATCCGCCGCTGGTTCGGCTGGGACGACGACGGCCTCGACCACGAGGTCCGGCAGATCTTCCACGACCAGGCCACCGCCGACGACGACGCCCGTCGCCTGACCTGGTCCGACGGGGACCGCATCGAGGTCGCCGCCGAGGGCTCCGACGCACGGCTGCGCGTCGTCCGGCACGGACACACCGCGTGGGACGGGATCCACGACCCCGTCGACGAGGGCTGGATCACCTTCACCCAGCAGCTGCGCTTCGCGCTCGAGCGGCACCCCGGCCAGGACCGCCGCACCGTGCTCGCCGGCGGGCTGGACCTCGGCCCGGACGACGACGCCCTCCTGGACCGCCTCGGCCTGCGCACGCTCGGCGACGAGCCGGTGGGGTCCCGCTACACGCTGACCCACCCGGACGGCTCGACGTCCGGCGGCGAGGTGTTCTTCCAGACCGACCTCCAGCTCGGGC
Organism: Actinotalea sp.; assembly: GCA_014360395.1. Taxonomy (GTDB): domain Bacteria; phylum Actinomycetota; class Actinomycetes; order Actinomycetales; family Cellulomonadaceae; genus Actinotalea. Next base: position 1,466 of record JACIXM010000396.1, on the reverse strand, counting down.
TCACGGTCGAGGAGGAGGACGACGCCCTGCTCGTCGTCGCACGCACCCCGCCGGCCAGCGCACCGCCGCACGGGCGGGTGATGTTCCTGCTCAGCCTCTTCGGGGACCTCGCGGCTGACGACGGGCGGCGGACGGCGGCAGAGCAGCGCTGGCGCCGCTGGTGGGGCGCCTGACGCTAGGCGGAGACGGCGGGCGCGGCGCCGTCGTCGTCCGGGGAGCCGGTGCCCGTACCGGGCTCGGTGACCTGCAGACCGAAGACGGCCTCCAAGCCCTCGCGGTACTCGTCGTGGCGACCCAGCCGGGCGTGCTCGCGGGCCCGCACGGCGGGGACGTGCAGGACCGACGCCGCGAACCGACGCAGCGAGCGCTCGACCGCGGCGGCGGTCTCCGGGTCGGCCGCGCGCACCCGGTGCAGCTCGGCGGCCATCGCCTGCTCCACATGCCGGCGCAGCGCGACCACGGCCGGCACGAGCGTCTGCTCGGCGAGCGTCGCCTCGAACTCGGCGGCGTGCTCCTCCACGAGCCGCCGCCCGCGTGCGACCTCCCGTCCGACGGCGGCCGGCGCGTTCGCCTGGATCGTCGCGAGGTCGACGAGGCGCACGCCGGGCACACCGGCGACGGCGGGGTCGACGTCATGGGTCAGCGCGAGGTCCACGAGGACGCGCGGGCGCACCGGGGCGCCGTGACCCGTCGTGCCGCGCGCGGGGTCCGGCTCCGGCAGCGCCCGTGCGGCCTCGAGGAGGGGGACGTCCACGACGAAGCCCAGCGCGCCTGAGCAGGAGACGACCACGTCGGCCTCCGCGAGCGCGGCCACCAGCCCGCCGTCCTCCACGGGTCGGGCGCCGCGGTCCGTCGCGAAGGCGTGGGCCCGGCCGGACGGGGAGTGCACGGCCACGTCCCGCACCCCGCGGGTGCGCAGCGCGGTGAGGCTCGCCCCGGCGTAGGAACCGGTGCCGATGAGCAGCACGGACGCCTCCCGGAGGTCGACGTCCTGGGCCACCAGGTCGAGGGCGACGCCGACGACGGAACGGCCCGCCCCGCCCAGGGCGGTCCCGGACCCGACCGCGCGTGAGGCGCGCGAGGCGGACTGGAACAGGCGCTCGAGCCGGGACGACGTCGTGCCGAGCGCCCGGGCGGTCTGCAGCGCACGCCGCACCTGGCCGGCGACCTCCCGCTCCCCGACGACCATCGAGTCCAGCCCGGAGGCGACCGCGAACAGGTGCCGGGTGACCGCCGGGCCGACGCCCAGCTGGAGGGACGCCTCCACCGCGGCGGGGTCCAGGCCCGAGGTGCGGGCGACGACCGTCATGACGTCGCGGGCGGCGTCCTCGATGGCACCCCGGTGGGCGCGGTCGGCGAGGGACTCGGCCGCCGGCGCCGGTCGGACGGGCGACGCCGGCGCCGGGCGCCCGGCGGGCGCCGGTGGGGCCGCGGCCGTCCCCGCCGTCGCCGGACCGCCGGGCGCG
>JACIXM010000395.1 GCA_014360395.1 Actinotalea sp. | reverse complement strand
CGCGGGTGCGCTGAGTCAGGCTCGCGCGGCGCCAGCCGTCGGCGGCCTTGACCGCGGACGCGACGGCCTCGTCGACGACGCCGGCGTCCGCCAGGAGCACCTCCCCTGTCTGCTGCCCGGTCGCGGGGTCGTGCACGGGGGCGGTCCGCCCCGTGGCCCCGGACCACTCGTCGCCATTGATCCAGTGGGAGATGCGCTGCATGACGACGAGTATGCGCTGCCCGACGCCCTCCTGGCTACGGTATCCGCGGCCGGACCCGCACAACCCCCGCGAGAACGTCAGTACACGCCGACTTCGTCATCCAGAAGTGACGAAGTCGGCCGGATCTGACGAGCTCACGACCCGGGGACGTGGGCTGTGGATGAGCGGGAGGGCGACCGGGATCCGCAGGCCGGTGGGGACGGGGCGGCAGGGCGATCACCGATGGGCGACCGTGCGGGCATGCCCCGTCGTCCCGGCTCGCGCGGACCTCACCCTCTCCGCAGCCACGACATCCCTGCCCTGGTGCTCCGACAGGAGCTGCCCGACGGGATGGCCGAGAACGAGGTGCGGGCGGGACGACTGGTGCAGGTCCGCCGTGGTGCCTATGTCCTGGCGGACGCCCTGGACGACGACCCCTACCGTCGGTCCGAGCAGACAGCAGCGGCGCACCTGGCCGCGGTCGCCCGCCAGAGCGGCCGACCGGTCGTCGTCAGCCACACCTCTGCGGCACTGCTGTGGGGACTGCCGCTCCTGGGGCGGCAGGACCGGGTTCACGTCCTCCAGGACTCCGCGCCGAGCGCCTGGGCCGCCCGTGACGTCGTCCGACACGTCCAGCGGATCTCGCCCGAGGAGGTCACGACGATCGCGGGGATCCCGGTCACGACGCTGGAGCGCACGGTGATCGACTGCGCCCGGTCCCTGCACCCTCGTGACGGCCTCGTCGTCGCCGATGCGGCGCTGCACGCCGGGGCGAGCCGGGATGCCCTCGCCGCGACCGTCGGTCGCGCGGCCACCGGACGGGGGGTC
>JACIXM010000394.1 GCA_014360395.1 Actinotalea sp. | reverse complement strand
CCGCCGGGCGGTGGCGACGTCGTCGGCCGTGAGGCGCTCGTCGCCGAACCGCGCCCGCAGGTACAGGCCGAGGAGGGTCTGGACGGCGGAGCGGTCGGCGCTGGTGCGCTCCAGGACGGCGACGGTGAACTCCGTCGGGGTCGCGGCAGGGTGCCGCTCGACGCCCGATGCCGCGGCCGCCTCCTCCAGGCGCACCCACGCGGCGATGACCGCGTCGACGGGTCGGGCGGTCGACCGCAGGTGCTCGGCGGCGGCCTCGACCCCCGTGCGCAGGACGTGCAGGTGCGGGACGTCGACCGCCCCCACCGGCGTCCCCGCTCCGGAGCGCGCGGCGTCGTCGTCGGCGCCCGCGTCCTCCACGCGGCGGGCCGCCTGTCGGACGATCCGCAGGACCAGGAGCGCGATGGCGAGCACGGTCGCCGTGACGAGCAGCGGGCGCAGCCAGGGAGCCTCCCCCTCGGGCCGGCGGTCGGGCCGGGCCGGCTCGGCCTCCGGCTCCGGGGGCGCGGTGACCACCGGCGGCGGGACGGCCTGCGGCTCCTGGACGGAGACCGGCCCGCCCGGCGTGAACTCCGGCGTCCACGGCCCGGCCAGCGCCGACGCCAGCACGGCGACCCCCAGGAGCCCCAGGACGAGCAGCACGCGCAGCGTCGACCCGCCGCCTCCGGCGCCGGCCCGCGACGCCGGGGCAGCCGGCGCGCCGTCCGGCCGCGTCGTCCCCCGCATGCGGCCATCATCCCCGACGCCACGGACACGGGACCGGGCGCCGGCCCTCCCCGCCCGGGTGCCGTCGGGAGGCCGAATGTTGCACCCGTTCACACGCCTGTTCCACGGACGTGACACGGCGGGGCCCACGGGCGATCAAACCGTCCGGATGCCGGGACCGGGCAGGTCGGGTGGGGTGGCGGCCCACCCCCCGGCCCACGATCGACCGCACAGGGGGCGGTGACCGTGCGAGCACGGCAGCGCGCCGAGGTTCGACTCACGGAGGACACCCCATGTCCGGCACCACCCACCGTCGCGGGCGCCTGGTCGCGCTCGCGGCCGCCGCGGCCTGCGCCGTCGGCATCACCGTCCCGTCCGCCGCCGCGGCCGCACCCACCGAGCGCGTGGCCCAGGCCGAGCGGTCCGCGCAGGCGGAGCGGGTCGACGTCATCGTCCAGCTCCGACCGGGCGCCGACGTCCGTGGCCGGGCGGCGGCGGTCGCCGCCGACGCCGCGTCCCGGGCCGGCGGCAGCGCCGAGGTCACCCACGTGTACACCGACGCCCTCACGGGCTTCGCCGCCACCCTGCCGCGCGCGGCGATCACCGCGCAGCAGCGCAACCCGCACGGCGTGGCC
>JACIXM010000393.1 GCA_014360395.1 Actinotalea sp. | reverse complement strand
GCGGAGCTCGCCGAGACCGAGCGCGTGACGGTGCACGACGTCAAGGCGGTCGAGTATTTCCTCAAGCGCCGCCTCGAGCTCGCGCCGGACCTGCTCGGCGAGGACACGGTCCTGCCGAAGGTCACCGAGCTCGTGCACTTCGCGTGCACGAGCGAGGACGTCAACAACCTCTCCTACGCGCTCATGGTCCAGGGCGCGGTGCGGGACGTGTGGCTGCCGGCCGCGCGCGGCGTCGTCGGCGACCTGGCGGCCATGGCGCGCGAGCACGCCGACGTGCCCATGCTCGCCCGGACGCACGGGCAGCCCGCGACGCCCACGACGCTCGGCAAGGAGCTCGCCGTCCTCGCGCACCGCCTGCAGCGGCAGGTGCGGCGGATCGAGGGCGCGGAGTACCTCGGCAAGATCAACGGCGCGACGGGGACGTACGGGGCGCACCTGGCGGCCGTGCCGCGGGCGGACTGGGTCGCGGTGTCGCGGGCGTTCGTCGAGCACCTCGGCCTGACCTGGAACCCGTTGACCACGCAGATCGAGTCCCACGACTGGCAGGCCGAGCTCTACGCCGACGTCGCGCGGTTCAACCGCGTCCTGCACAACCTCGCCACCGACGTGTGGACGTACATCTCGCTGGGGTACTTCGCGCAGGTGCGGGGCCAGGGCACCGTCGGGTCCTCGACGATGCCGCACAAGGTCAACCCGATCCGGTTCGAGAACGCCGAGGCCAACCTCGAGATCTCCTGCGCGCTGCTCGACACCCTGTCGGCGACGCTCGTCACGTCGCGGCTGCAGCGCGACCTCACCGACTCCACGACGCAGCGCAACATCGGCCCGGCGTTCGGGCACTCGCTGCTGGCGATCGACAACGTGCGCCGCGGGCTGGCCGGGCTGGACGTGGACCCCGCTGCGATGGCGCGCGACCTCGACGCCAACTGGGAGGTGCTGGGCGAGGCGGTGCAGTCCGCGATGCGCGCCGCGGGGATCGCCGGCGTGCCCGGCATGGACCAGCCGTACGAGCGGCTCAAGGAGCTGACGCGCGGCCGCCGGATCACGGGGGCGGACCTGCGGGAGTTCGTGGCGGGCCTCGGCCTGCCCGACGACGTCGCCGCGCGTCTGTCGGCGATGACCCCGGCGACGTACACGGGCGCCGCCGCGGACCTCGTGCACGCTACCTCGACGCCTGACCCGCCTCCTCGGCCTCATCGGCTGCCGCCGAGCTCGTCAGGCTTCGCTCAGCTCGTCACCTGCTCGTGACGACGTCGGCGGCTTCTGACGCGTTCGGCGGTCTGGCCGACGCCCGCGAGGAGGAACGGCCGAGGGGTCAGACTCCCCTGTGCTGAGCGCGGCACCACGCCGAGCACCCTCGCTGCCATCGCCGTCGGGTCCGCCAGGTCGCGCGACGTGAGCCGGACGACGCGCCACCCTTCGTCCCGGAGGAGGTCCTCGCGCCGCTTCTCGCGCACGAGCGCAGCCGGGTCGCTCGCCGTCCTGCCGTACTTCGCGCGCCCGTCGTACTCGCCCAGCACGCGCCACTGTCGCCAGCCCAGGTCCGCCCAGAACGGCCCCTCGATCGTCTGGATGCGGACCTGCGTCTCCGGTGGGGGGAGCCCGACGGCGAGGAGCGCGGCGCGCGCCATCGACTCGCCCGCCGACTCCGCGCCCTCGTCGGCGAGGCCCAGGACCTCACGGGCGCGGCGGACCCCCCGTCCGGTGGCCGCGCGACCGACGGTCGCGGCGAGGGCATCCCGGCTCGCCCCGGCGTGCAGCGCCGCATCGGCGACGA
>JACIXM010000392.1 GCA_014360395.1 Actinotalea sp. | reverse complement strand
CCGAGGTCACCCACGTGTACCCCGACGCCCTCCCGGGCTTCGCCGCCCCCCTGCCGCGCGCGGCGATCACCGCGCTGCAGCGCAACCCGCAGGTCGTGGCCGTCGAGCTCGACGCCGAGGTCTCGGTCGTCGCGACCCAGAACCCCACGCCCAGCTGGGGCCTGGACCGGATCGACCAGGCGTCGCTGCCGTTGAACCGCACGTACACGTACGGGGCCACGGGCGCCGGCGTGAGCGCCTACGTGGTGGACACCGGCGTCCGGGCCGACCACGTCGACTTCGGCGGCCGCGTCGTCGGCGGAGCGACGGCGGTCAACGACGGGCGCGGCTCCGGTGACTGCGACGGGCACGGCACCCACGTCGCCGGCACGGTCGCCGGCGCGTCCTACGGCGTCGCCAAGCAGGCCACGATCGTCCCGGTGCGCGTGCTCGACTGCCAGGGCAACGGCTCGTGGTCGCAGGTGATCGCGGGGCTCGACTGGGTCGTCCGGCACCACCAGACCGGCGTGCCGGCGGTGGCGAACCTCAGCCTGGGCGGCCCGGCCAGCTCGGCCGTGGACACCGCGGTGCAGAACGTCATCGACGACGGCGTCACCGTCGTGGTCGCCGCGGGGAACTCCAACGTCGACGCGTGCTCGACCTCGCCGGCCCGCGTCGCGGGCGCGCTGACCGTGGGGGCGACCGCCAGCAACGACGCCCGGGCGTCCTTCTCCAACTACGGCCGGTGCCTGGACCTCTTCGCGCCGGGGCAGTCGATCACGTCGGCGTGGTGGACCTCCCGCACCGCGACCAGCACGATCTCCGGCACCTCGATGGCGGCGCCGCACGTGGCCGGCGTCGCGGCGCAGGTCCTGCAGGGCAGCCCCGGCGCGAGCCCGTCCAGCGTGGCCAGCTCGATCGTCGGCTCCGCGACGACGAACGTCGTCTCCGGCGCGGGCTACCTGAGCCCCAACCGTCTGCTCCGCTCCCGCTGAGGCACGCCGACGGCGCCCGGTCCCCGCAGCGGGACCGGGCGTCGTCGTCGCCTGCGTGGGCCCAGCCGCGCACGGTCGCGCGGCCCGTCGAAGGACGGGCGATGAGTTCCCGGCCCGGCGCGGGTCGGTAGGGGTGGGTGCCGAACGAGGAGGGGCCGTGCGCAGGATCGTGCTGTCGATGAACGTCTCGGTGGACGGGTACTTCGAGGGGCCGGGTCGCGACCTCTCGTGGCACCGGGTCGACGAGGAGCTGCACCAGCACTTCAACGACGAGCTGGCGCAGGCGAGCCTGTTCGTCGACGGGCGGGTGACGTGGGAGCTCATGGCGCAGTACTGGCCGCACGCCGACGAGCGCCCCGACGCCGTGGGCCCCGAGCGCGAGTTCGCGCGGATCTGGCGGGACACGCCCAAGGTCGTCTACTCGCGCACCCTGACCGAGGCCGGGTGGGGGACGCAGATCCGGCGGGAGGTCGACCCGGCCGGGATCGCGGCGGAGAAGGAGCAGGACGGGGGACCCGTCTACCTGGGCGGCGCAGTCCTCGCCGGCGCCTTCCTCGAGCACGGCCTCGTCGACGAGCTGCACCTGTACGTGCACCCCGTCGTGCTCGGCGCCGGCCGTCGCCCGTTCCCGGACGACGGCGTGACCGCGGACCTCACGCCCCTGGGTACCCGGACGTTCGGCAACGGCGTCACGATGCTGCGCTACGCCCTGTCGCCGTCGCGCTGATCGTCGACGGCGGCGCCGGGCAGCGGGGCCCGCGCCGTCGCCATCGCCAGGGCGCGGTCCACGAGCTCGACCCGGGGTAGCGCGCCGACCTCGTCCAGCGGGTGCCAGGCCGCGAGATCGGTGCTCCCGTCGGCCTCGTGCCGCAGCTCCCCGCCGACGACGTGGGCGCGGTACACGATCCGGATGCCGTGGAGGTCGCCGTCGCCACCGTCGAGCCGGCTCTGCGCGGGCACCACGTGCGGGTCGACGCCGAGCAGGCCGTCGGGCGCCACGGCGTAGCCGGTCTCCTCGAGCACCTCGCGGCGGACGGCGTCCTCCGGGGCCTCGCCGTGGTCGAGGCCGCCCCCGGGCAGGGTCCATCGCCGCCCCTCGCGGGGGGTCAGGCGGGCCAGCAGCACGCGCTCGCGGTCCACCACCACGGC
>JACIXM010000391.1 GCA_014360395.1 Actinotalea sp. | reverse complement strand
TTGCTTGTCCGTGAACCGCGGCCGGGTGGGGTCGGGCTCGTCGCCCGACCCCCCGACCGGGGCGTTCGGCTGATCGGTCACTTGTTCTCGTCCTCGTCCACGATCTCGGCGTCGACGACGTCCTCGTCGGAGGACGCCCCCTCACCGGAGGCCGCGTCCGCCGTGTCACCGGGGGTGCCCGCCGCCGGCTGCTCCTGGTCCGCCTTGTACAGCGCCTCGCCGATCTTCTGGCTGACGGCGGTCAGGGCGGCCTGCTTGGCCCTCACGGCCTCGGTGTCGTCGCCCTCGAGCGCCGTCTTCAGCTCGCCGACCGCGGCCTGGACCTCGGTCTTGACGTCCTCGGGGAGCTTGTCCGCGTTCTCGGTGAGCACCTTCTCCGTGGAGTACACGAGTCCCTCGGCCTGGTTGCGGGTCTCCGCTTCCTCGCGGCGCTTCTTGTCCTCGGCGGCGTGCGCCTCGGCCTCCTTGACCATGCGGTCGATGTCCTCCTTGGGGAGGGCGGAGCCGCCGGTGATCGTCATCGACTGCTCCTTGCCCGTGCCACGGTCCTTGGCGGACACGTGCACGATGCCGTTCGCGTCGATGTCGAAGGTGACCTCGATCTGCGGGACGCCGCGCGGGGCCGGCGCGATGCCGGTCAGCTCGAACGTGCCCAGCGGCTTGTTGTCCCGGGCGAACTCGCGCTCGCCCTGGAACACCTGGATGAGGACGGACGGCTGGTTGTCCTCGGCCGTGGAGAAGATCTCGCTGCGCTTGGTCGGGATGGCCGTGTTGCGCTCGATGAGCTTGGTCATCACGCCGCCCTTGGTCTCGATGCCGAGGGACAGCGGGGTGACGTCGATGAGCAGGACGTCCTTGCGCTCACCCTTGATGACACCGGCCTGGAGCGCGGCCCCGACGGCGACGACCTCGTCCGGGTTGACGCCCTTGTTGGGCTCCTTGCCGCCGGTCAGCTCGCGCACGACGTCGGCCACGGCCGGCATGCGCGTCGAGCCGCCGACGAGGACGACGTGGTCGATGTCGCCGACCGAGATGCCCGCGTCGCGGATGACCGCGTGGAACGGCGCCTTGGTGCGGTCGATGAGGTCCTGCGTCATCTGCTGGAACTGCGCCCGCGTGAGCTTGGTGTCCAGGTGGACCGGGCCGTTCTCGCTCATGGACAGGTACTGCATGGAGATCGTCGTGCTCGTGGCCGACGACAGCTCCTTCTTCGCCTGCTCCGCCGCCTCGCGGAGGCGCTGGAGGGCGATCTTGTCCTTGGCGAGGTCGACGCCCGCGGTGTTCTTGACCTCCTTGATGAGGTGCTCGACGATCCGCTGGTCCCAGTCGTCGCCACCGAGGTGGTTGTCACCGGACGTGGCGCGCACCTGGATGGTCGAGAACGCGTCCTCGTCCTTGCCGACCTCCAGGAGGGACACGTCGAACGTGCCGCCGCCGAGGTCGAAGACGAGGATGAGCTCGTCCTCCTTGCCGCGCTCCAGGCCGTAGGCGAGGGCGGCGGCCGTCGGCTCGTTGACGATGCGCAGGACGTTGAGGCCCGCGATCTGGCCGGCGTCCTTGGTCGCCTGGCGCTGGGCGTCGTTGAAGTACGCCGGGACGGTGATGACCGCGTCGGTCACCGGCTCGCCCAGGTACTCCTCGGCGTCGCGCTTGAGCTTGCCGAGCACGCGCGCGGAGATCTCCTGCGCGGAGTAGGTCTTGTCGTCGATCTGCTGCTTCCAGTCGGTGCCGATGTGGCGCTTGACCGAGGAGATCGTGCGGTCGACGTTCGTGACCGCCTGGCGCTTGGCGACCTCGCCGACGAGCACCTCGCCGGTCTTGGAGAACGCGACGACGGACGGCGTGGTGCGCGCGCCCTCGGCGTTGGCGATGACGGTGGGCTCGCCGCCCTCGAGGACGGAGACGACGGAGTTGGTGGTGCCGAGGTCGATGCCGACAGCTCGTGCCATGGGTGATGCCTCTCCCTGTGAGTGGTGCTGCGTGATGAGGGGCCGCGGTGGGCGTGCGGTGGTGCTGTGCACGCGCGTCGGGCTGGTCTTGAGCCTGCTGCGCTCAAGTCTGCGCCCGCGGTTCGGACGATGCAAGCCGCGGAGGTGTGAACTTGAGCCCACTCGACTCAACCTGAGGGCGGCGACCATCATTCCCGGTGCCGGACAGCCCCCTCCAGCCGCCCCTCCCTGCCGCCCGTGCCAGCTCCGCCGCCCGCCCGCCGGCCGGTCAGCGGGTGGGTCCGGCTGAACGCGTCGACGGGTCCGCGTCCTCCTGCACCGCCCTGACCAGGAGGCCGCCGAGGACCGCACCGACCGCGTAGGCGGCCAGGTCGCCGGCCCAGAAGGTCGTGCCCAGGACGTAGCGCGCCGCCGGCACCGCCTCCACGACCGCGGCGGGCAGCCCCGTGAGCTGCGCGAGCTCCACGAGGACGCACACACCCAGGCCGACGAGCGCGAGCCGGACCGCCGGGGCCGCGGGACGCCAGAGCGCGAGCACCAGCACCACGAGCACCGCGTAGGCGACACCGCCGGCGAGGTCGGCCCACAGCTCGTCGTGCCGGGAGACGCGCAGGCCACCGACCACGACGACGCCCGTCGCCAGCGCGAGGAGTCCGCGCGGCGACCTGACGCCCCGCCCCGGGACCCGGATCAGGACCACGCCCGGCACCCTACTCGCGCGCCCTGCGGACGCCGGGTGAGAAGAGAGGGGGCCAAGTCGCGTCATGACGCGCCCGGATGGGGCTCTCAGTCCCTGACGCGGCCGACGGGTCGCGCGGGAGGCACCATGAGCGGCATCGGCACGGCAGCCGGCCCGACGATGCGTCGGGCACTGCCGCTGGTCCCGGTCGACGTCGTGCAGCGGCGCCTGGACCCCCACCCGCACGAGGTCGGCCCGGCCCGGCGCTGGACGGTCCGCCAGGCGGCCTCCGCCGGCATCACCGACGAGGACGCCGCCGCGGTGCTGGAGCTCCTGTCCAGCGAGCTCATCACCAACGCGGTGCGCCACGGCGAGGGTGAGGTCGTGGTCAGCGTCGTCCGCAACGGCACGACCGTCGGCGTCGCCGTGACCGACGCCGGTGACGGCCGCCCCGCCCCCCGGGACGCCGAGCGCGACGCGGTGACCGGGCGGGGCATGCTGCTGGTGGCCGCGCTGTCCGAGTCGTGGGGCGTCGAGCACCACCCGATGGGCGGCACCTGCGTGTGGTTCACCGTCCCCCGGACGACGACGACGCCCGCGGACGCGCCCCGGTGCACCATGGAGGAGTGAGCCCGACCGACCCCGCCGTCGAGCCTGCGTCCGCGGCCGACCCGCGGTCCGCGCCGGCCGACGGCCTGCCCGACGCGCTGCCGGAGCTGCTCCTGCCGGACGCCGCCGCCTGGCAGGACTGGCTCGAGGAGCACCACGACTTCTCGCCCGGCGTGTGGCTCGTGCTCACCAGGAAGGGCGGCACGACCACGGCCCTCACCGACGACACCGCACTCGACGTGGCGCTGTGCTTCGGCTGGATCGACGGCC
>JACIXM010000390.1 GCA_014360395.1 Actinotalea sp. | reverse complement strand
CCGCTGCTGCTGCTCGTCCAGGTCCGCCCGGTAGGACCGGCCCGCCCGGCCCACCCAGGTCGCCTCCGCGGCGCGGCGCAGACCGGCGCGCGCCGCGACGACCGCCTCCTCCATCCGGCGCAGCTCGCGCGCCGCCGCGGCGGTGGCGTCCCCCGTGCTGCCGGCCCCGACCCACCTTGTCCTGGCCGTGCACCCCACCGTGCTGCCCGTCATGCCTGCCCCCTTCGTCGCCGAGGACGCTAGGAGCGGCGCGCGTCCGCGGCGGACCGGGTCCCTCCGGGCTGTGGACCGCCCCGCGGGATCAGGGACGCAGGCGTCGGAACCAGTCCCAGGGCACGACGGCGAGGACCACGGCGATGACCGCCGCGACGGCGGTCAGGCGCAGGATGCCACCCGTGTCGGCCCCCGGTCCGCCCACGGCGTCGCGCACGAGCAGCACGGCGGCCAGCAGCAGGACGACGGCCACCTGCACGCCCACCACGGGCGCGAACCAGCGCCGGAGCACCGCGCCCTCCACGCGCGCCGACCACGCCGTGTGCGCCGCGAGGCCGGTGAGCCGCAGCAGCGCGTGGGTGCCGAGGAGGAGGACGGCCAGGCGGGTCAGCCCGAGGGGACCGGCGGCGAGCAGGTCCGGCCCGGACAGCACGAGCAGGCCGAGCAGGACGAGCACGAAGGGCGCCGTCGGCAGCCAGGGCCGCCAGACCGCCACGCCCGCGGCCGCGAGCAGGAGGGCCTCCACGAGACCGGAACCGGCCAGGCCACCCGGCGGGGCCGTCCCCCCGAGCAGGGCCAGCGCGCCGTCGCCGGCCCCGAGCAGCACGACGAGCACTCCCGGCGCCAGGCGCACGACCCACCCGGGCACGCTGGGCCCCAGCTCGAGGCGGAGCCGCGTCGGGGCGCTCACCGGCCCACCCCCGCGCCGGGGCGCCGGTGCGACCGCCGGGCCAGCAGCTGCAGGCGCGCCGGGGCGTCGTCGTCGGCCCACCGGACCAGCTCGACGCCGGCGGCGGTGAGGTCCGCGAGGCGGTCGGCCCGTTCGAGCGTCACCAGGCGCAGCGCGAGGCGGGCGCGGGCGTCGAGGTGGCGGGTGCGCAGGGGCGGCAGGACGTCGACCGCGACCACCCGGTGCCCCGCGCGGCGCCAGTGCGCGGCGACGCGCGCCCCCTCCGGGTCCAGGAAGGTGGAGAACACCCAGACGAGCGTCCCGGAGGGCAGCTGGGGGGCCCGGACGCGCGGCGCGGGGTCGCCCTGCGGCCGCAGGATGGCCAGCCCGTGCACGACGCGGTCGAGCTGCCGCCGCCCGCCGCCGGCGCGCAGGGTGCGGCGGCGCACGCCCAGGTCCTCCAGCCCGACGCGGTCGCCGGCGCCGAGGTAGGCCTGCGCGACGGTCGCGGCGGCGCTGCGCGCGAGGTCCAGCGAGGTCGCGTCCTCGGGGCGGACGGGGCGCGCGCCGCTCCACGTGGCGGGGTCCGGGCCGACGTCGTCGCGGGAGTCGACCACGACCGTGACGTGGGCCTCCGCCAGCGCGAACGTCCGCCGCGTGTACAGCTCCTCCCCGCGCGGGGACCGCCGGGCCGTGGCGCGCCAGTCGACCCGGCGCAGCGAGTCGCCGGGCTGCCAGGGGTGGACGTCGCGCAGCTCGCCGCCCTCGCCGGGGCGGCGCGAGCTGTGCTGGCCGGTGAGCCCGCGCAGGCGGAACGGCAGCGGCAGCGCGGTGAGGGCGCCCGCACGGGGCAGCACGGTGACGCTCGTGCGGCCGGTCCGGGCCACGGGAGCGGTGAGGTCGCCGCCGTGGCCGAGCCCCTGCGCGTCGACCCGGGCCAGCTCCTGGGGGCCCGTCCGGACCGACGCCGCGCGGACCGGCAGCGTCCGTGTCAACGGGACGTCGACGAGCGCCTCGGCGTCCGCGTGGCCGGTGCGGTGCACCCGCACGCGGACGGCCTCGGTGCCGGGCGGCGCCGTCAGGCGCACCGCGGCGTGCAGCGTCCCCGCCTCGGCACCGCGCGCGACGACGTCGGCCCACACCTCCCCGCGGACCGTCGCCCCGCCGAGCCGGGCGCGCGCGCCCCACAGGGCGACGACCGCGGGCGCGACGCCCAGCAGGGCGACGTCGGGGCGGCCGCCGAGCGCGCCGGTCACGAGCAGCAGTGCCGCCGCCGCGGCCGTCCACACCAGGCGCACGCCCACGGCCCACGGGGCGCCGCGGCGGCCTCGCCGGACGTCCGGGCCCTCGTCGGCACCGGGGCGGGTGGGCTGGGTGGTCACGGTGGCGCGCTCAGCCCGTCGCGGGCACGGTCCTCGGCCCGGCGACGCTCGCCAGGACGTCCCGGACGACGGACTCGGCACCGAGGCCGGACGCCCAGGCGGCGGGCGTCAGGGTCAGGCGGTGGGCGAGGGCGGGGACGGCGACCGCCTTGACGTCCTCCGGGGCGACGAAGCGCCGGGCCTCGATGATGGCCAGCGCCCGCGCGACGAGGAGCAGGGCCTGGCTGCCGCGCGGTGACGCCCCGACCTCCACGGCGTCGTGCCGGCGGGTGGCCGCGGCCAGGTCCACGCAGTACCGCACGACGTCCGGGTCGATGCGGACCTCCTCGACGCCGGCCTGCATGGCGCGCAGCATCGCGACGTCGACGACCTGGCGGACCGTCGCCTCCTCCCGGCGCCGGTCCAGCCGCCGCTGCAGGACGTCGACCTCGGCGTCCGCGTCGGGGTAGCCCACCGCGATCCGCACCATGAACCGGTCGAGCTGGGCCTCGGGCAGCGGGTAGGTGCCCTCGTACTCCACCGGGTTCGACGTCGCCATGACGTGGAACGGCCGCTGCATCGGGTAGGTCCGGCCGTCGACCGTGACCTGCCGCTCGGCCATCGCCTCCAGGAGGGCGGACTGCGTCTTGGGGGAGGTGCGGTTGATCTCGTCCGCCAGCAGCAGGCCCGTGAACACCGGCCCGGGCCGGAAGACGAACGACGACGTCGCCGGGTCCCACACCGAGGAGCCGGTGATGTCCGCCGGCAGCAGGTCCGGCGTGCACTGGATCCGGCGGAAGTCCAGCCCGAGGGCGGTCGCGAGGCTGCGTGCGGCGAGCGTCTTCCCGAGCCCCGGGACGTCCTCGAACAGCACGTGCCCGCTCGCGAGGACGGCGGCGAGGGCGATGCGCAGCGCTTCGTGCATGCCGACGACGGCGGTGCCGACCTCCGCCAGCACCGCCTTGGCGGCGCGGGCGACGTCGCCGGGGGTCGTCGCGGGCGCGGCGGGGGCGTCGTCGGAGGGCCCCGGGCGGGGCTCGGCGGGGTCGGTCACGGGGACGTCCTTCCGTCGGGTGCGCGGTGCGGTGCGGTCGGTCCGGTGCCGGTGGGTGTGCCGGCGGGTGTGCCGGCGGGTGGGCCGGCGGGGAGGGGGGCGAGGCGCTCGAGGGCGTCGATGACGAGCTCGACCTCGTCGAGGCTCGGCAGGCCGCGGCCCGTCGCGGTGAGCACCGTCCAGGCCGGCTCGCCCAGCCGGGCCCGTGCCTGCGCGACGGGGTCGGGGCGACCCGAGCCGTCGACGTGGCCGGCCGCGTCCGCGCCGACGGGGAAGCGTGCGGGCAGGACGACGCCGGTGCGGGCGAGCCGACGGCGCGCGTCCTCGCGCAGCCGCCGGACCGCCGCCTCGGACACCCGGCCGTCGCGGCCCACCAGCGCCCAGCTGAGGTGGGCCACGTCGCGGCGGCTGCCGTCCGTGTCGCGCTCGGCGGGTTCCGGCCAGGCGTGCTCGTCGCCCTTGTCGAGCATCCGCAGCGCCAGGGTGAACCCCGCCACGGCGAGCGCGACGACGACGGCGTCCCGCGGGACCATGCGCAGGCCGAGCGCGGCCGCGAGCACGGCGCTGCCGAGCACCACGGGCAGCACGAGGGCGCCCAGGCCGGTCAGGGTGCGGCGCAGGGCGGTCCTCGGATCGCGGCCCTCCGGCGGCAGCGCAGCCCCGGTCGGGGTCACGACGGCCCGCCGTCCTCGGCGGCACCGGGCGCCGGCGGGGGAGCGGTCTGGGCGCCGCCGCCGGCTGCCGCTCGGGGCAGCGCGACGCCGACGGCGAGGAGGTCGACCG
>JACIXM010000039.1 GCA_014360395.1 Actinotalea sp. | reverse complement strand
ACACCACCATGGAAGCCCTGCGCGCCCTCAAACGACGCCTCGCCCGCGTCGTCTTCAACCTCCTCAACCAGACACCGAGCACGGTCGCGGCACACCTACCGCAAGCCGCTTGACATAGGAGCAACGCGTGGACGACGGAGAGCACCTCATCGACGAGGACGACCCCTTCGGCGGGATCGAGCAGTTCAGCGAGGACAGCGGTCGACGGCTCGTCGAGGCCCGCGACACGGTGCTGCACGCGATCCAGGAGTACGTGGACGAGCTCCTGGTCCTGCGCGGCGGGACGTCGGAGCTCACAGCGCTGTTCGAGCGCAACAACGCGCTCGCCCAGGTGGTCGACGGGTTCACCGACGCCGTCTGGACGCACACCGGCACCCTGCCGCTGGTCTCGAACAGCTTCGAGGAGGACGAGGAGGAGGACGTCGACGAACCGGCGGATCCGGGCGACCAGCTGAGCGTCGTCAGCCGCTGGGACCTCACCGTCGTGGACCGCGACGAGCTCCTGGAGGCGGGGCGCGCAGCACACCGCCGGCTCCGCCCGGAGGAGACCCACGAGGACGCGGAGGTCGCGGTCCACGACACCGCGGCCGCGCTGTACGCGCTCCTGCACGAGGCCGGCGAGCCGTGGTTCGACATGCCGGGCGTGGACGTCGTCGCAGGGACGCGGGCCTTCATCGAGCCCGCCGAGACCCTCGCGCCCCCGCCCGAGATCGACGAGCCCGGCTACGACCTGGCCGAGGTGTTGCGCCCACCCGACGGACGGATCCCCTTCACCGAACGCTGGTGACGGCCGGGGCCGGCCGTCGTGGGGAGGGACTGGTGCGGCATGCGCACCACGAACTCCCCACCGCTCGACGCGGACCCGCGGACGGCCCGGCCCGACGCGAGCGAGCGCGGGCTCAGAGCAGGCGGCGCTGGGCGGCCCAGCGCGTCAGCTCGTGCCGCGAGGACAGCTGGAGCTTGCGCAGCACCGCGGACACGTGGGTCTCCACCGTCTTGATGGAGATGAACAGCTCCGAGGCGACCTCGCGGTAGGAGTACCCGCGGGCGATGAGCCGCATCACCTCGCGCTCACCCGCCGAGAGGCGGTCCAGCTCGTCGTCGCCGGTCGCGATGTCCCCCGCCGCCGCACCGAACGCGTCGAGCACGAAGCCGGCCAGCCGCGGGGAGAACACCGCGTCCCCGCCCGCCACGCGTCGGGCCGCGTCGGACAGGTCCGGGCCCGTGATCGCCTTGGTGACGTACCCGCGCGCCCCGGCCCGGATGACCGCGACGACGTCCTCGGCCGCGTCCGACACCGACAGCGCGAGGAACCGCACCTCACCCAGCAGGTCCGTGCACGCCCGGATCACCTCGGCACCGCCCCCGCCGTCGCCCCCGGGCAGGTGCACGTCGAGGATGACCACGGGCGGCCGCAGGCGCCGCACGGCCTCGATCGCGGAGGGGACGTCGTCGGCCTCCCCGACCACGCGGATCCGGCCGTCGAGCGACGCGCGCACCCCGGCGCGGAACATGAGGTGGTCGTCGACCAGGACGACGTCCAGCACGTCGCCCCCCGCACCCGCCGCCGCGCCCGACGCCTGACCCGATCCGCTGCCCGTCGCCTCGCTCGCGTCGCTCACCGTGACACCTCCTCCTCGTGCCGGGGCAGGCACAGGTGCACCTCGGTGCCCTGGCCCGGCCGGCTCCTGACCGTCGCGGTCCCCCCGCGCCGGCGCATCCGTCCGATGATCGACTCCCGCACCCCGAACCGGTCGTGCGGCACGGCGTCCGGCTCGAACCCGTCGCCGCGGTCGCGGACGAAGACCTCGACCTGCTGGGGCGTGCACTCCAGGTACAGCGACAGCGGTGCCCGGCCGTGGTTGGCCGCGTTGAGCAGCGCCTCCCGCGTGGCCTGCAGGAGCGCCTCCGCGCCGTTCTCGGGCACGCAGTCCCCCACGACCACCGTGTCCACGGCGACCGCGAACCGGTCCTCCACCTCACCGACGACGTCGCGCACCGCGTCCGCGAGCGACGTCCCCGGGCTGCTGCGGTCGTCGTAGAGCCAGGACCGCAGCTCCCGCTCCTGCGCCCGGGCCAGCCGGGCGACGTCGTCGGGGTCGTCGGCGCGGGCGCGGATGAGGGCGAGGGTCTGCAGGACGGAGTCGTGCAGGTGCGCGGCGATGTCGGCGCGCTCGGACTCCCGCGCGCGGGCCGCCCGCTCGTCACCGAGCTCGCGCACCAGCCGCAGCCACCACGGCGCGAGCACGAGCGCCGCGCCGACGAGCACCGCGAGCGCCGCGGCCGCGGAGCGCAGCAGCGCGTCGACGGGCTCGTCCTGGCCCACGAGCAGCACGACGCCGACGCCGACCAGCAGCAGCCCGCCGCCGAGCCGCAGGACGCTCACCGGCGTCCGGCCGCCGGCGCGCGACAGCCAGCGCCCCCGCTGGACGGCGTCGAGCTGGCTCCACGCCAGCCCGGCGCCCACGAACGCGATGAGCGTGGGCACGACCCACGAGTAGTCGACGTCCCACCCGAAACGGATCGCCAGCAGCAGACCGGCGCCGGCGAGCAGCAGGACGCCGAGGCCGATGTCGGTCAGGGGGACCGGGCGCTCCGGGTCCCGCAGCCGCGGCGCGAGTCGGCTCAGCGCCGCGGGACGCTGCTCCCCCGCGGCCCGCGCCGGGTCCCCCGACGGGACGGTCACCCACAGGAAGACGTACAGGAGGACGCCGGTCGCCCCGAGCGGCAGCAGCAGCACGAACAGCGCGCGGACGACGGCGACCTGGACCCCCAGGTGCGCGGCGAGCCCGGCGCACACGCCCACGACCCACCGGCCGTGCAGGGGCCGGCGCAGCGGCAGCCGCTCGTGCGCGGGGGCGGTGGTCGTCACGAGCAGCATCGTCACACGCACCCGCCCGCCCGTGGGGCGATCCGAGGCCGATCAGGGGACGGTTCCGGGTGACCTCAGGGTCCCGCGGCAGGACGGATCAGGGTGAGGTCAGGGGCCCAACCGATACACCCGGCGCACCGCTGCGGAGCAGGCTGGAGCCATGGACACCACCCCGCCTCCCCCGCCGGCGAGCTCGGCCGGCCAGCCCTCCGGTCAGCCCTCCGGCGCGCCGTCCGGTCAGCCGTCCGGTCAGTACCCGGGCGGCACCGGCCCGCGGCCCTACACGCCGCCCCCGCCGCCGAGCCCCAGCGGCGCCGACGGCTTCTTCGACGCCGTGCGCCGCGCCGGGATCGTCCGCAGCGACGAGCGGTGGATCGGCGGCGTGGCGGGCGGGCTCGCCCTGCGGCTCGGCGTCGACCCCCTGGTCACCCGTGCGCTGTTCCTCCTGACGTCGTTCCTCGGCGGCCTGGGCCTCGTCGCGTACGCGGTCGGCTGGGCGCTCCTGCCGGAGGAGCGCGACGGGCGGATCCACGTCCAACAGCTCTTCCGCGGGCACTTCGACGCCGCGCTCATCGCCATCGGCATCGTCTTCTTCACCGGCCTGTCCTCCCCGGACCGCTGGCTGCCCTGGTGGGGCGGCTGGTCCGGGGACCGCTGGTGGGGCGGCCTGTTCTGGCTCGGCGCGATCGCGCTGCTGGTCGTGGTGGTCGCGACCGCACGCCGCGACGACGGCACCCGCACGTTCCCGACCGCGCCGGCGGCCTCCGGACCGACGGCCCCTCCCCCCGCGCCGGGCCACGGCGCGGACCCCGCGGCCCCCTCGGCCGCCCGACCCTCAGGGACCCCCATGGACACCACCGCGCCGTACCCGACGGCGTCCCCCGCCGACGGCGCCGGGCCTACCCACGCCCGCACGACGGACACCCCGCCGACCTGGGCCGGACCGGCCGCAGGCGCCGGCGGACCGAGCGGCCCGTCCGGTCCGTACGGGCCCGGCTCGCCGTACTCGGGCGCTCCCGCGCCGCGGCCGACGCCGACCCCGCCGAGCCTGCCCCGCCCGAGGGTGCTCGGCCCCGGCTCGACGACGATCAGCATCGTGCTGGGCCTCGGCCTGCTCGCCCTCGCCGGCTTCTGGTACGCCCAGCGCGAGGGCCTGTACGACGGCCCCGTGCTCCTCGCGGCCGGCTCCGTGCTCGTCGTCCTGGCAGGTCTCGGCATCGTGGTGGCCGGCCTGCGCGGCCGCCACAGCGGCGGCCTCGGCGCCATCGGCGTCATCGCGGCGATCGTGCTCATCCCCCTGGCGTTCTTCGCCCGGGCCGACTGGACGTGGAGCTGGGACGGCACCAGCTCCGGCGTCGGCGACCTGCGCAGCACACCCACGACCGTTGTCGAGGCGGAGCGCGGCTACTCCGTCGGGGCGGGCGAGGCCGTCATCGACCTCACGCGGGTCCCGCTGGCCGGAGACGTCGTCGACGTGCCGATCTCGGTGGGCGCCGGGGACGTCACCGTCGTCCTGCCCGAGGGCGGCGCGTACACCGCCGACATCCGGGTCTTCGCCGGGGAGGTGTTCTGGCTGGACGAGCGGATCCAGGCGGGCGTCGGTCAGCGGCGCGGGACCTACGAGTCCCCTGCCGTCGAGGCCGGCGCGACGCCGGAGATCGTCCTGGACATCTCCGTGGGCGCCGGCAAGGTCGTCGTCGAGGAGGAGTGACATGGCCGAGGACCCCCGGGCCGAGCAGGACCGCGGCCCCCGCGACAGCAGCACCGACCCCACCGAGGAGCGGACCATGGACGAGGTCACCACGAGCACGCCGGGCGTGACCGGCGCCCCGGCCCCGGCCGGCACCACCCGCCGACCCGCCGACGACGACGCCCCGTGGTCGGTCGCCGCCGACCCGGCGCCCACCGGGGCCGTGCCCACGACCGCCACGTCGACGGCGCCGCCGATCGCGCGCGGCGTGCGGCTGGGCACCGTCGTCTGGGGGCTCGTGGTCGTCGCGGTCGGCGTCCTGCTCGCCGCAGCCGCCGCGGGCGTCGTCTTCGACGTCCAGCTGGCCGTCATCGTGACCGTCGCCCTCGCGGGCGTGGCACTCGTCGTCGGCTCGCTCGTCTCGGCGAGCCGCCGCCGCACCCGCGACACCTGAGCGGCGGGACGCGCTCCGGTCGCCCTCCTGGAGGGGGCGGGCGACCGGCCGGAGGGCCGCACCAGCCCCGCTGGTGCGGCCCTCCTGCGTGCGGTCCGCCGTGACGGGTCCGGCGGCCGGCGGCGCGCCGCCGGAGGTGG